>JAUSPW010000576.1 GCA_030652635.1 Pseudohongiella sp.
CAGAATGGCTGAACGGTGTGTAGTTGATCATGATGTCAGCATCTGCCACACCTTTGGACTTCAGATAGGCTTCCAGAATGCGGTTGGTGGTGCGCGGGTAAACGTAGTCAGTGCCGGCCAGCACCCAGCGCTCAACACCCAGATCATTCATCAGGTAATCCACGGCTGGAATGGCCTGTGTGTTTGGCGCAGCACCCGTGTAAAAAATATTTTTAGAAGACTCTTCACCTTCATACTGTACCGGGTAGAACAACAAACCGTTGAGCTCTTCCAGCACGGGCAACATGGATTTGCGCGACACCGATGTCCACGCGCCAAAAATGACACTGACTTGTTCCTGCGACAACAACTCGCGGGTTTTTTCAGCAAACAACGGCCAGTCTGAGGCAGGGTCAACTACCACGGCTTCCAGCTGTTTTCCCAATACACCTCCATTTTTGTTTTGCTCATCAATCAGCATCAACACGGTATCTTTCAGTGTGGTTTCACTGATGGCCATGGTGCCGGACAGTGAATGAAGCACTCCTACTTTGATGGTGTCTTGGGCAAAAGCCAGTTGGCTGAGAGCCGTCAGGCCCAACAGGCAAAGACCCGCCTTTTTTATCATGCTTGACATCATCAGATGACTACTCATGGTTCACTCCTGGAAATTGCATTGAAATGGAAATCGCACATACGACCGTGATTGTGGCGATTGAGCGGCCTACGCAACAAGTCGGTGATTGACTGCCAGAACTACGTCATTTCACGTACTACGCAAAATGACGTATCAGATTCCCAGTACGCGTTGGAGCGTCCAGAACACGCCCAGTCCGCCCACTGAAAAAGTGGCTGCCCGAATCAGCAGCAACTCCATGTTCAGGGCACGGCGAACCAGCGCGAGGGTGAGAAGAACGGCGCAGACAAACAGGATTTGACCCAGTTCTACACCGATATTAAAAAATGCCAGCGCAACCACTGTGTCAGAGGCTGACACGCCCAGATCACCCAGCACGCTGGCGAAACCCAGACCATGAATCAGTCCAAACATGGCGGTCACTGCCATTCGCCAGCGCTGCGAGTGAGCACTGCTGTCGTGCAACTGATCTGCGTCTTTTGTTAACAGGCACAGACGTGAATCGCGCGTGAAAAATACTTCGCGCGCCATAAAAACCACTGACAGCGCAATCACGGCCTCTACCGGCGTGATAGGAATATTGACCAATCCCAAGTAGGACAATGCCAACGAAATCGAATGTCCCACGGTGAACGCTGTGATTAACCACACCAGCGAAACCCCGGTTGCCAGCATCGCAAGGCAAAAAACAAATGCGAGATGATCCCAGCCTATCAGCACGTGCTCGGTGCCCAATACCAGATACAGCCAGGCTGAACTCGCCAGTGATCGCGCTTCAATTTCTTCGTTCCAGTCGGGCAATTGCACGTTGATACCCGAGCGCGAACCCGACAACATCAGCGAGTTACTGCTGCCGTCCAGATAATTAAACACCACCCGACCACCGTCGCGACCCCACGGTGTCACAATCAGCCCTTGGGTTTCGCGCGCACAATTTAATTCAAACTCAACACTGGGCAAAAAGCCCGGACTGTTTTGCTGGCGGCTGAGTATTTCGCAGCCCTCGGGCAAACCGATTGCCTGCGTCGGCACTGCATTTTGCGGCAGATTGTCAACACGCAAACGCAACCGCCCTGCTTCCTCATATTGATAAAAGGTGAATTGAGCGATATCCAGATAGTGCGCCTGCGCCGACGGCGCCAATGACAACAAACCAAACACTGCCGCCAGCACCCAGAGGCTGAGCCTGTTCGGAATACCCTGTTTATTCCGTGCCATGAGCAGCTACCTCAGTGGCAACGGGTGCTGATCCGGCCGGCAGTATCACCTCGAACTGTGGCCTGATCAAATCAACCTGCTCGCTGATCATGCGACGCTGTTCAGCATCCAGCCACGACTGGCGCACACGCATATAAATGTCTTCAAACTTGAGCGGGAGTGACGGCGTCACATCACTGACGGACACAAAGTGATGACCACGAGGTGACGTCAACGGACCGATCCAACTGTTGCGCGGAGCGGCGACCACTGCCTCATAAAATTCGCCACCAAAATTGGAGCGCAATACACTTTCGGCATAGCCATCAATGATGCTACCGAGCCAGTAGGTATCACCGGCAATCTGTTCGCCTGCATTCAGACGCTCCAACATACCTTGACTGTCGTCCGGCAGTTCATTAAAAAATACCTGGGCAAAGGAGGCTTTGGGTTCCGAATAATAGTATTCAATATTGTCAAGATAGTGCTGCAGCATCTGAGCATCCGTTGGATCGTCTGGCAGACCCGCCCACAGCAGACTGATTTTCTCAATCATGTGCTCGCGGACTTTGCCATCATTCAAGTGCTGGCCGGTTATCAGGGTATGCCGGAAAATCATTTCATCCTGCAACCACTCGTCCACCAATTGCCGGGCTTCCTCGGCCGTTGGCTCTCGACCGGACAGCCAGGTGAACTCTTCCGTCAACGCACTCTGCAGGTCTTCACCGATCTCGATACGGGAGAGATTGACACTCGCCATACCAGTCGGCGCGGACTCAAATACTTCTTCCTGCGCATCCGGCCCGAGCATATCAACCACAAAAATCAGCGCTGCGATGAAAAAAAACAGAGTCAAAGGTTCTTTGATCAGCTTTGAAATGGAAAATTTTTGCTCAGTCATTGGGTCAGTCATTGGGTCAATGTTCCGTGTTAAAAAGCGTCACCCGATTGTTAGTCGGTGCCATCATCGAGTGTCAATGGTGACAGATAATCTGCCTCCATGCTAAGGCCTGATTTGTTTAAAGCGACACCCGCCAGGCAGGCATTCATCACATAATTGGCATTCAGTGCACTGGTGTACGACACATCCAGCATGGGTGCCAGATCCAGAATTTCGAAACCGGCAACCTGATTTTCGGCACACAGGCGACGGATCAACGGCAGTACTTCACGCATGGTCAATCCACCGGGAACCGCGCGACCGGCAGCAGGCAGTTGCGAGATATCCAGCACGGATACATCAAAACTGACATACACAGGCAACCCGGCACTGCTGGCCTCACGCAAGACTCTGGCCATGACGGCGCCCCAGCCGTTGCGTTCAACTTCTGCCATGGTGTGGTACATGACACCTTGATCGCGCAGCCATTGCAGCTCGTCCGCACCTGCCTGCGGGCCTCGCAACCCCAGCTGAATCAAGTTGCCGCCAGCGATGTTGTTGTCGGTGATCAGCTTGTACATGACATCACGGTCAGACACCTGATGTGCACCCGTAGCTTCCGCATTAAAATGCGCGCCCAGATGCACAACGGTGACACCGCTTTCATGATGGTCAGTAATGGCTTTGATCGACGAGTAGCTCACTGAGAAATCACCACCCACCAGAAAGGGAATGGTGCCAACGTCAACAATCTGCCCCACCATGTCACTGATGTGCTCAATGGTGCGGTCTTTGAGCATACGGTCGGCAGTGAAATTGCCGTAGTCCACAATATTCAAAAACGCATGAGGATCCTGCAGGGTAAAGAGATTGCGATCAGCGATACCGTGCATCAGGCGCATGGCTTTGGGGCCATTGTCTGCGTCACGACTGCCACTGCTCAAACTCTGCGGCACACCGGCGATGGCAACATCCACCTTGCCAGCAATCAGGTCTTCCGGAAACACGGCCACGGGTGCACCAGCAAAGGTGGGAATGCCACCACCGCCGCCGATGTAACGCGACAGATGAATGGGACCAAAATCACGTCGACGTGTCCACAGCGCCGCAGGACGCAGCGTTGTGCCGCTGTTAAAACCCTGACTCTCGCGATTGAGCACAATTTCACCCATATCGATACCAGGGCGCCATGCCAGCGCGGAGGTTGTTTTCATCATATCGGCGACAAATAGCTGATTCTGCTCGGGACTGCGCATCATCAATTCATCGGTCAGTTTTGCCTCGGAAGCAAACAGACGCAGCGGCTCGGCACTGAAAATATAGGCGTTTTGTTCGTCATCGAGCAGCGCCAGTTTTGAGCGCAAGTCAGCACCGCCGCCAACCAGCGCATTGGCCTGTGGACGTGACTCTGTGCCTGCGCAGGCTGCCAGCATTACCGCACACGCCATCACTGTCATTAATTTTGTAGCGTTCATCTGTTGATCCTTACTGGGCCTGTTGGCTTTCCACATAGCGTCGCTGATAGTCATCTTGTCCGTGATCCAGAGTGGTCGGATTAAGGTAATGCGGATCCGTCAGCCCTTTTTTGCGCATCGCGATACCGGTCAGGCAGGCTTTAACAATGGCTGCGCTGTGTAAGGTGGTTTTGTAGGTGGGATCCAGTGCAGGTGCCACTTCGACCAGTTCGAACCCAGCGACATCATTTTCAGCGCACAAACGACGCACCAGCGGAATGGCTTCCCGTGGCGTGATCCCGCCGGAAACCGGTGTGCCGGTGCCGCCGGTATACACCGGATCCAGAATATCCACGTCAAATGACAGGAACAGGACTTTGCCTGCTTCGGTGTCGTCACGGGCTTCCCTGAGGACACGTTCCAACACAAAATCCCAGCCAAAGCGTTCAACTTCCGCCATAGAGTGATACCGGAAACCTTCTTCCTGCATCCATTTATAGGTTGCTTCGTCCGGACTGCCGGCCCGCAGACCCACCTGAATGTAGTCTTTGCCTTCAATCAAGCCTTCTGCCATTAAGCGGTATACCGGCTGACCGTGATCGATCAAATGCGTGCGGTCACGGCCCACGTCGTAGTGCGCATCAAAGTGCACAACCGCCACTTTACCTTTGCCGTAGTGATCCACCATGGCAGCGATATCGGGAAACGCCAGGGAGTGATCACCACCAATAATCAGCGGCATGGCACCCGCCTGCAGAATTTCGTAGACGACACTGCGTACTTCCTGCACGGCTCGCTCCGTGTTGTCATTGTCGATAGCGATATCACCATAATCCACAATGTTCAGTTCAGCGCTCGGGTTCACCTGTACATATTGATCGTTGCCCGACATGCCATACATGCCACGCAGCGCCAGTGGACCATGATCGGCATCGCGCCAACCAGACCCCATGTTCAGAGGTGCGCCCACAATCGCCACATCCACGTCACCGGCGATCAGGTCTTCCGGGGTCAGAGCAACCGGTGCACCGGCAAAGGTCGGCAAACCGCCGCCAAAACCGCCAACATAACGCCCCAGCTCCAAGGGGCCAGCCTCGCGCGCAGGATTAAAGGAACCCGGGCGCCGGGTTGTCCAGGCATTAAAATCCGGCGCAGCGGTGTTCAGCGGAATGTAGTCGATATCGCGACCTTCACGGAAGCGCCGCTGGTCGGCCATCCACATCAGCGCTTCCACATAGGCAAACACTTCCTCTGCGCTGCGTTTACCCATCGCCTCAAACAAGTTGTCACGATTGCGGGTTTCGCGATTGAGATAATCAATCTGTTCTGCCGACAAACCGGTAATTTTTGCCTGTAACTCTGGCGGAAACACGATGGGTTCCCGCTCAGTTTCGGGTTCCTGTGCGAATGCTGAGGACGCAGCCAACAGCACGCCTGCCATGAGATGAGTGTAACGTTTCATATGAACCTCACTGACCGTGATCCAACGCAAGTGGCGACAGATAGTTCGCCTCGGTGATTCCATCCTTGCGCAGCGCGATACCGGCCAGGCATGCATTCATCAGATAGTTGACGTTCAAGGCAGACACATAAGTGAAGTCCAGCATGGGCGCCATGTCTGCCAGTTCAAAACCTGCAATCTCGGTTTCTGCGCATAGCCGTCTCAGCAAAGGCATCACCTCGCGCATGGTCAATCCACCCGGCACTGCACGTCCGGCCGCTGTGACCTGAGCAGTATCCATCACACTGACATCCAGCGAGATGAACACAGGTTTTTGAGTGGCCTTGGCTTCATCTACCACGCTGGCAAGAACACTGCTCCAACCGCTGCGCTCAACTTCTGCCATGGTGTGGTACTTGACACCTTCATCGCGCAACCAGAGCAGATTGCGTTCAGTCAACTGAGGGCCGTTCAGACCCACTTGAATCAGATCCGGACCGTCCACAATGCCCTCTGTTAACAACCGGTAAGCAGCATCCTGATCAGACAAGGTATGTGCGCTGGTGGGTTTGGTATCAGAATGCGCACCCAGTTGTACAACAGCGACGCCGCTATCCAACGAGGCCTGCACCCCTTTTACTGCCGAATACATCACGCTGTGATCACCACCAATCAGGAAAGGCCTGGCGCCGGTATCAGCAATGTCTTTCACTTCCTGAGCGATAAATTCCACGCTTCGTTCGACGGCCATACGATCCACGCCTATGTCACCAAAATCCGCGAGATTCAGGGTGGCTGCCGGATCAACCATCAGGTACAGATTGCGATCAGCCATGCCGTGCGAGCCCCGGATAACTTTGGGCGCGTTGCGGGCATCGCGACTGCCACTGCTCATGCTTTGCGGAACACCGGCAAATGCCACATCAACTTTGCCGGCCACCAGATCACTGTGAGTCAGCGCGACAGGCGCGCCTGCAAAGGTCGGAATACCGGACATTGGACGAATATAACGATGCACACTGAAAGGCCCCGGATCGCGACGGATTTCCCAAAGGGCCTCCGGTTCACGAATCAGGTTGTTGAATGTTGTTGCCTCGGAATCCAACGGGATGGCGCCCATATCGGTGTCCGGGTTAAATGCCAGCGAGGTAATCACCTCCATCAGATCACTGACGTATGTTGCTATCTGTGCCGGCGTTCTGCTTTCAAAGGCTTCAGTCAATTGTCGTACGTTCATAATCCGCAGCGGCTCATCACTGGCAAGAAATGATCGCTGCGCGGCAGACAGATCCGTAAATTTCTGTGAGACCGCAGCAGGGAATTCCACCGCCATCGTCTGTCCTGTCAGCAGCATTGCACCCAGGGTAAACGCTAATTTCTTTTTCATAATCTTGTTGTCCTCGCAGGCCAGCTGCTACTGATTTGCCTCTACATAACGCTGCTGATAGTCATCCTGTGCATGATCCAGGGTGGTCGGATTCAGATAGTGAGGATCCGTCAGACCCATTTTGCGCATGGCCAACCCTGTCAGACAGGCTTTAGCAATGGCCGCACTGTGCAGCGCAGTGGTGTAAGTTGGATCCAGTGCAGGTGCCACCTCAACCATATCAATGCCTACCACATTGGCTTCGGCGCACAGTCGTCGCATGATTGGAATGGCTTCACGTGGCGTGATACCGCCAGATACCGGTGTACCCGTGCCAACGATGTAACTCGGATCCAGCACGTCGACATCAAAAGAAATGTACAGTTTGCGATCGCCTTCTTTGGCTTCTGCCAACACACGCTCAAGTACCCAATCCCAACCGAAGCGTTCAACTTCTGCCATGGAGTGGTAACGGAAACCTTCTTCCTGCAGCCACTTGTAAATCTCTTCATTCGGACTGCCTGAACGCAGGCCAACCTGAATGTAGTCTTTACCTTCGATGTGACCATCTTTCAGCAGACGATAGATGGGAGAGCCGTGCGTGATGCCGTGTACACCGCCACGACCGACATCATAGTGCGCATCAAAGTGGATGACCGACAGATTGCCTTTTCCAACCACATCAACAAGGCCGGCAATGTTTGGATACTCAAGCGAATGGTCGCCTCCAATGATAAATGGAATGGCGCCCGTCTCGGTAATTTCACGCACAATGGCGCGCACGTGTTGCATGCTGCGCTCGGTATTGTCGTTGTCGATGGCGATATCGCCGTAATCAACAATGTTCAATTCACTGTTTGCATTGACTTGCACATACTGGTCATTGCCTGCCATGCCACCCTGCAAACGCATCACCAGTGGTCCGTGATCGGCATCTCGCCAGCCCGAACCCATGTTAAGCGGAGCACCTACGATGGCGACCTCCACTTCACCGGCTATCAGGTCTTCGGGGGTCAGCGCAAGTGGCGCGCCGGCAAACGTCGGCACTCCTCTGGGCAACGCTATCGGGCCCGCTTCGCGGGTTGGGTCAAAGCTGCTCGGCCGACGCGTCAGCCAGGCATTAAAATCTGGATCTGCCGTATTCAACGGGATCGACGCCTGATCACGACCTTCAACAAATTTCTGTTGGTCAGCAACCCAACGCATGGCTTCCACATATTCCACTACTTCTTGTGCGGTGCGTTTGGAAATCGCCTCAATCAGCTTTTCAGTATCGCTGGCATAACGACGTGTATTGGCGGGCGTACTCAAATACGTTAACTGTTCTTCGCTGAGCAGTGACAGCCTTTCACTCAATTCGGCAGGAAACTCCACCCGCTCCGGCGCTTTCTCTTCCTGCTCTTCCTGTGCCAGCAACGGCCCGGACAGGCTGAGCGCCAGCATTGCAGTCAACAACGTTTTATTCTTGAACTTAAACATGTGTACGTCCTATTTCAACTTACTTGAATTCGTTGTGTCCGTAAAAAGGCAATCCACCAGCAGTGCAATTAATCGCTGCTGGTGGATTGTCTGATTACTACACGAGCTTGTTCATGATTACAGTGTCACATTGATACCCATGAAGAAGGCTCGGCCAACTGGGCTGACCGGGTAAGCGCGTTCTGTAACATAAGGTTTTTCATCTGTCAGGTTGCTCACGCCACCGTAGAACCGCACGGTGTCGCTGAAGTCATAGTTAGCTGACAGGTTGTGTGCATAAAAGTCATCGGTGAAGATGTTCGGGCCGAAGTTCTGAACTGCGGTTTCGATTGCGCCGCTCAGTACCATCTCGCTCATGTATTGTGAACGCAGGCTGACGCTGAGTGGGCCTCTGGCCATGTTCAGATTCAACTGGCCTGACCACTCGGGACGACGCATTTCGAGCAGATCGACGTCAATCACAGCTTCTTCACCCGGTGCGGCTGGCTCAACAAAGTTGAGTGTCAACTGCTTGGTCACTGAACTGCCGATACCAAAGCGATAACCAGCCAGTTCAAAACTGTAGTTCACGTTCAGGTCAACACCTTCGGCAATCGCTTCACCAAAGTTCAACTGGGTCTGACGCAGGAAGGTGAAACCACCGGACTGAGCAGACGTTGGTGTGCGGTTACGGTCGATCAGCGCGCAGAAATCGTTATTGATAGACGGTGCGTCGTAGCAACTGTCAACAATGTTCTGGGAAGAAATCTCGGAAATTGCGTCTTCGATTTCAATGTTCCAGTAGTCCATGCTGATCATAAAACCATCGAGGAAACTGGGTTCGTACACAAAACCGACGGTTTCAGTAATGGCTTCTTCAGGACGCAGGTTCGGGTTACCGCCAATCACGCCAGGGAAACCGGCTGACAAGGGGTCAACAAACTTGTATCCACCGTTGGCATCAAAAATATTGCTCTGCAACACGCCTTTGGCAGTCAGGTCAGCCACACAGTTGGCCTGACGCAGTGTCGGGTTCGGCGCACTGCTGATTTGTGATGCATCGCACGGGTCTGCAGGGCGGAAGTTCTGACCTTGTTCGGGTGAGTACAACTCAAACAGGTTAGGCACACGTACGGCCTGACTGTAGTTGGCGCGGAAACGCAGATCTTCAATCGGCGCCCACACGCCACCAAATTTATAGGTATCGCTCGCACCGAAGGTCGAGTAGTCAGCACGACGGAAAGCGGCATCAACGGTCAGAGCTTCAGCCAGAAACACACCTGCGAGCAATGGAACTTCCACTTCAGCAAACACATCCCAGACATCGTATTTGGCGCTGGTGTTCAGCAAGCGGTTACCCGGTGATCCACCCAGACTCTTGGCGTTACTGACATCGCCTACCCAGCCACCCGCAGTGAAAGCCCGGCCCTGAGGGGTGACACCACTGGCCAGCAACACACCCTGGTCAAACTGGTCAAAGTCCTGAGAACTCTTTTCTTCGCGCCACTCACCACCGGCTGCAAACGATACAGCACCGGCCGGCAGCACAAACCACTCGCTGCTGGTGCCGCTGACAAAACCGGCGATCACAGACTGCTCAATGGTTTCTTCAACCGTACGGGTGTAAGTGAAGAAATCAATCGCTTCCTGACTGATGGAGTTTTTGCCACCCCAGATGTTGGCTGGTTGGCACTGGCCATCGCCGGGTGTGAAGGTAAAGAAGGGGGAACGCTGACGACCACCCAAATACGCCGGGAAGTTAAACGGCGTGGTATAGGGGTATGCAGTCGGGTTCAGATCCGAGCGGCAAACCGGCTGACCCGTCGCCGGATCTGTAACTGCGTCAATCGCAGCAAAGAACCTGTCGGTAATAGGGACAAATGGTGTCTCCAATTTACGATCAAAGCGACCATAGTTGGCTGACACTTCGTAAGTCAAACCCAGATCATCCAATGATCCGCGCATACCACCGACCAAGCGGTAGGTGTGACGCTCGTTCAGGGACTCGTTGTCACCCCAATCGTCCGAATCACGGTTAATGTAGAGTCCACCTGGACCTACAAAACTCACGCCGGGGTTACTTGCAAATGAACGAAGTTGCGCTGGAAGGAAGGGGTTATCCGGCGCGCCGTACAGCAAGTCAGTTGCTTGGTTGCCACCACCACCAAATGTCACTTCGTGATACACATACTTGCTTTCTACAAACAATTCAGCCTGTGATGACATCTCGTACCTGCCATTCAGGTTCACAGCCCACTTGGTATCTTCAGGAATCACAAACGGGCGGTTTGGCGCGATGTAAGTTTGATCTGCACCAAACTGGTTGAAGTTACCCGCCACCAGACCATCATTGTGCGTAGTCAGGTTGCCATTTTCATCCACAACCCAGCAGCCACCCGCAGCACCAAATGACGCAGCACCATCAAGGCTGGAGTTGTAACCGGTGAAACTGTCCAGACAGTCGGAGACGCCGTTTCCGTTCAAGTCAGGTTCGGATCCCAACGGTACACGCGTACCAAAGTCACCCAACGCGATGATGCCGTACGGTGAGGTAATGTTGAATGTGCGACCCGGCAGCAAGGCGCGTGGTGGCGCACCAACAATGCGACCCAGCAACTCCGTTTCAGCAGCCGTTAACGTCGGCGCTGAACCAAATGCACGAGAAAAGTTGGTTGCAAATGCGGTTGGCGTTGGAATCCTGAGACCAAATGGATATTGCTTTGTGTTTGCAAAGTTATAAAACCGCGCAAGGTTTGGCATGGTGGATGGATTAATATCACCCTTCTGGAAACGCAACATCGGGTTCACGTCACTGGTGTAACGCCCACCATCTGCCAGAAAGTCACGATCGCCGGCACGCAAGCCTTCGGAGTAATCATGCTGCAAAGATAAGGTGAAGTTGCCACGGTCATCGTCAAAGTTCTGACCGATCAATGCACGCACGCTGGTGGTACCAGCATCGCCTTCACCGGACATACCGGTACGAAAATCGATATCAACGCCTTCAAAATCGTTTTTAAGCACAAAGTTCACAACACCGGTCACCGCGTCCGCACCGTAGACAGCAGACGCACCGCCAGTCAGCACTTCGACGCGCTCAATCAGTGCAGAAGGAATCGTAGACACGTCAACTGACGAGGTGCCTTCAATACCGGATACGTGACGACGACCATTCACCAGCGTCAGTGTGCGCTGGGAACCCAGTGCTCGCAGGTTCAACGCGCTACCACCGACGTTGTTGGCACGACCAACGTTCTGTGCTGCACCACCAATGGAGTCCGTACTGGTTACTGAGGACAACAACGCGGGGTTTTCATTCAGAATTTCGCCAATATCGATGGAAGCCGAACTGGTCAGGTCTTCTGAGCTGATCACGGACAGCGGTTGTGGCGACGTTGCGTTATCCGCACGCTGCATGCGGCTACCGGTGACTACCAACTCTTCAATTTCGGGCGCATCCTGCGCGTGGACTGCAGGCATCATGGCAGCACCGGCCAGGATGGCTATGGCGCAGTGCAGACGTCGACGTCGAAATGAACTCAATGATTGACTATTCATCAGAAATATTACCCCCGGTACTTCTCATCGTTGATCAGCCTGTTACGGCCCCTGTTTGTGAATCTGAGCTGCTCGCTTTGTTGATTGGCGAAGCCGGCATCATTTGGCGCAACATTTTTTGTATTTACACCTGATATAAACTGGTGCGAAAAAAAAGTGCGTGTATTCGGGTTCAGCAAGTTGTGTGCCACAGGAAGGCTTTGACTATTTATCAGGAACTTACAAAAAGGGCGGGAACTTCTTGAGAAAACCCGTGTCACTTATCAGTGCACTAATTTTTACCATGGCGCACAATCAGTGCACAAAAAATGACTTTTTTATATTTTAAAAACAAAGCGTTACGAAGAATATTTGGAATATCTATAAAAAATAAAAAGTTCAAAAATAAATTAAGTTAACACCAAACAAAAACTAACAATATACGCGCACCAACATAGCGCTTGCGTATCACTACGCAGATCAACACAGGTGGCAAATTAGCTACGACAGATAACGGAGGTAATACGCATTTAATGCGTCAAATGACGTATTTGTATTAAGCTGATGACCTGAGATTTTTTTGGATTAAATCAACACCAACAGGTAGTGGTAGCTGGCAATGAAGAACAAATTGCGATCGCCTGCCTCGGGCAACCGCCCATCTCGACTTGGCACACGTCTATTGGCTTGTCTGTTTTTCTGCAGCTTGGTTCAGGCACAGTCTGTTGAACCGTTGTCGGTCTTCAGGGTATCCGATGAAACAAGCCTTGATCGCGCCACATTCGCCGCCCCGGGTCAGTCCACCTGGACGCACCTGACCAACTTTGAACATGACTTGATACAGCGATTCGAGAATCCCGCCACCTCGCCCGAGAGCAATGACTTGCTGGCCTTGTATCTGATCGCCTCCGGCGATGTTCGTGATGCAGAACAGGTACAGCCCTTTCAAACGCAGATTGCGCAATTCTTTGAGCAACATGCTGACGTTCTGCGCATCCGCGACGAACATGAACGTGGCACGCAATTGCTCAGACGCATGCATCGCCACTTTTTACATGCTGATGAGCGTTCACCGTTAGCCGGATACAATGCAGATCAAAGCCAATTGAGCGAACTACTGCGCAGCGGGGTGTATAACTGCATCAGTTCTGCACTGCTCTATCTGGTGTTGGCCGAGCATGCCGGTCTCGACAGCGCGGGCGTCATCATGCCCTCACATGCCTATGTACAGATCACTCTGGCGGACGGTCGCGTCGTTGAGGTTGAAACAACGGCGGCCAACGGTTTTGATGTGGTGCGTGATGAGGCTTTTTTTGCACGTCAGGCCAGCGATTGGTTTGTATCACGTGGTCTGGCGGTGCCCAGTTTTGCCGACTACGAAAAACGTCGGGTAATTAGCGCTGCCGGGTTGGGTTACGAAAGTATGTGGAGTCAGCACACCACTGACATGCGCATGCCCTACGCAGATCGAATGCGCCTCGCCGAGATACGCGGCGTCATGCAATCCGCACAAGCGGATGCGCAGCACAACCGTCTGGTGTACTACTTTCGGGAGGCCGACTACCTGCGCAAACAAAATGATCTGAACGCTGTTGATCAGTTGCTCAACCGCATTGCCCCGGTGTTGGCGACGTTCGACAACAGGCCTGTGCACACACTGTTCAGTGACCCGATCTCCACGGTACCTGCGCTGTTACTGCAAGCCGAACGCGCTGATTGGCTGATTCGTGGAGGTCAGGCAGAACAGGGTCAACAACTGGCCTTACACGTACTGAGTCAGGTGGACACCGCCCCCATGAACAATCAACTGATTCGGGATCTGGGTTGGCGTGCGCTGGGCACCCACATTGGCAATCTGATTGCTGCAGGCACACTGAGCGACGCGCGCACGGTGATCAATGGTTTTCCCGATGGGTGTGCCTTGTCGGCGTTTTGTATCAACGCACTCGAGCAGTTTTACATCAGTCAGGGCCAACAATTCTGGGCACAGCGCAACTGGCCGCGAGCTATCTCGGTGTACGAGGAATACCTGGCACTTGATATTCAAACCGATAACCGGTCGGTGTTTGTAACCAATCTGCAAACCGCCTATATGAATCAGGCAGAGCAATTCTGGTTTGATGAAGAACGTGATGAGGCCGTTGCCATTCTCGAAGTCTGTGTCATCAAGGTCGTGTCTGCTGAGCGCTGTCAGGCGCGTCTGCAGGCTGCGCGCCAGAGTCGTTAACAAAGGGATCGTTGACAAAGAGGTCGTTGACGAAGAGGCCGTTAACAGCGGGCTCGTTGACAGCAGCCCAGTGTTGTTCCCAGTCGACGACATCAAATAACCCGGTGCTGGGAAATGCGGGTGGCCGGCTGTGGTCAAAGCGGGGATCATGCTTAATATAGGTGCTGAAACGCGGCTCGGTGGCTGATACCGATCCGGCGACCAGTGCGCCATACACAAACAGTTCACCTTGATGCCGGTCACTGAAGCGCCTGACGCTGAAGCGATCGCGCGCAAACAAGGCAGCATTGATTGTCAAATCACCTGGCCCGGTAATCATCGCAGCAGCGATTTCAATGCTGCCATCACTGACCAGGGCCAGGTAGTCATCTGAGGATTCTGATACATCGGCATAGACCAGATTGCCGGTGATCATCTGCCGCCGCGGTGAATACACCAACACGCGCCCTTCAACCTCTCCGGACAACTCGAACCCTGCACGTCCGGTCCCTGCAATGATCAATCCTGCAGGCGGAATCTGCACCCGATCTTGCTCGCCATTGTCCAGATCGGTCCATACAACCCCGGCGTCACCCTGAAATTCCAGTCGGGTGTCCGCATCAACCGTCAACACCGCAGCACCCGATGACAGCCAATGCGCAGGAAACGCATTGGCAGGCAATGCAATGCGTCCTGTACCTGTGCGCACCCCCGCCGCAAACATACTGGATTCACGCACCCGTCTTGTCAGCGTCTGGCGCCGGGCAATGGTCACCTCTCCATTAAACTGCGAGCGTGGCCGCGCAAAGGATTCAAAATTGACGTCGGAGTTAGAGTGGAAGCGACCATCAATCTGATCGTCCCCCAGCGTCACGTTGGCGTCCCAGTTATTGATAAACTTGGCATAGTGTGACAACGCTCGTTCCTGTAGGCGAATGCGCGCACGATGAGGCTGGCCTTTGATCTGACGGGTAATTTCCACGTCAACCTGCTCAAGACCGGTGAGTTCAACCGCAGGCGCGAAAGTAGCCTCAACAATATCCGTGCTCAACAACCCCAGCGACAAAGGATCCAGCGTGGCCTGAGTGGCGATCTGAGCAATCAAATCAGCCCGTTCCGCCGGATCACTCAAACGCTCAAGCAGAGTCCCGGTGGCCTCCTGCAACTGAGCGATGTCTTGTTCGTCCATCAAAACAGAAGGCGAGACGACCGGCGATTCGGTCGACGGGCTGACGGACTGCTCATCCGGAAAGCTAATGTCAGGTTGAGTCACCGAAAAATCTGCCGGGGCGATTTGTGCAAGCATGGCTAACAACTCTGTCGCTTGAGTGCCCGCAGGTGAAGGCTGTGCCGCAACGCTGGATGCGGCAACTGATGCTGTTGAGGACGGCGTGGATGATGCCGGGGCTGACTCTGATACGGGTGCGGCAGGTGCCGGGCTGGTTGCAACCGGATTATCTGCAGCCGGGGCCGGGGCCGGGATCGTGTCAGCGACTTGTTGCGCGATCGTTGGCTCCGCTGGTGCGGGCGTGGCAGGAAACGCAAGCGCTTCAGCACTGTCCGATTGTTGGCCGGACAATATCCCGACCTGCAGTTGCACCATGGGCGCAAGCGGGTTCGTCAACCAGGCGTTGGACATCAGCGCCAGCACCGGAATATGCAACACGAGCGAACCCAGCGTCGCCCATAACAAAGGACGACGCAGCATTCTTTGAAATCGTGTTCTTTGAAATCGTGTTGAATCTGGCCTACTGTGCATACGCGTACCTGAATGGCAGCCCGACAGAACCCTCGACCGGATTATAGTCAAGTTTATGCCATTTGCATCTGTTGCAAATTTTTCTGCTCTGCCACCGCGCGGACTCAGCCCAGGTTCAGGTTCTGTTAATGTCCGCGCGCACACACTCTGCTTGTCGAATGACCGATACACGTCGTCTTTTCCGGCCGGTCATGCGGGAGTGTCAACTTGATTACAGATTGGGGATGGCTTATTCTTGCGGCGTCCGATTTCTGACCATAACAACACCCCCTCAACATCCTTTCGCTGCAAGCTCAGCGGCCGGAAATCGAGGCCAAGTCGGCCGTGTAACGAGCATGTAATTAAGACCTGAATCCGGGGAGAGAAGAATGATAAAAAGCAAACGTTTGTTGTCGGCAATAATTATGAGCGCCGGCGCCCTTATGAGTGCTCCAATGGCGTTCAGCCAGTCAGGCACTGATGTCTATGCAGGTGACTGGCCGGACTACAATGGTAATCTGGCTGCACAGCGTTATTCGCCACTTGACCAGATTAATGCGTCAAACGTCAATTCTTTGCAGATCGCATGGCGTCTGAATACGGAAGGCTACGGTTCGCAGCCTGAGTTCGGCGCGACTTTCACCCCGCTGGAAGTTGACGGCGTGCTGTACTCCACCATTGGTGCCCAGCGTGACGTTGTGGCGATCAACGCGGTGACCGGTGAAGTGCTGTGGCAATGGCAAGCCAACGAAGGCGCGCGTTTTGACGCAGCGCCGCGTAAAGGCTCAGGCCGTGGTGTTGCTTTCTATCGCAACGGCGATAAAGCGCGCGTGGTCGTCATTACGCCTGGTTTCTTCCTGGTATCGCTGGATGCCGCCACCGGCTTGCCAGACCCTGAATTTGGTGAGAACGGCATAATCGACCTGCAACAAGGCCTGCGTCTGGGCCAGGGCCGTGAAGATCTGGACATCGGTTCCTCTATGCCGCCACTGGTGATGAACGATGTGATTGTGGTAGGACCCGCGATGGCGGTATCCATGCGTCCGCCGTCAAAGTACAACGTGAAAGGCGATGTGCGTGCATTCAGCGCCATCACCGGCGAGCATCTGTGGACCTTCAAAACTATTCCTGAGCGCGGCGAACCCGGCAGTGAAACCTGGCTGGGTGATGGCGCAGAAATCTCCGGCAATGCTGGCGTCTGGGCGCCGATGTCAGGTGACCCTGAACTGGGCCTGGCTTATCTGCCTGTTGAATCTGCCACCGGAGACCGTTACGGCGGGGATCGCCCGGGCAACAACCTTTACACCAACAGTGTGGTTGCAGTCGATATCAAGACTGGTGAACGCAAGTGGCATTACCAGTTGATTCACCACGACATCTGGGACTGGGATAACCCCGCAGCTCCGATTCTGGCGGATCTGCCAAACGGCCGCAAAGTAGTGATGCAGGTGACCAAACAGTCATTTGTGTACACCTTTGACCGCGCGACCGGCGAGCCAATCTGGCCAATCGAAGAACTGCCCGTACCAGCAGGCGACGTTCCAGGGGAGTGGTATTCACCCACTCAACCTTTCCCGACCAAACCAGCCGGGTTTGACCGTCAAGGTATTACTGTCGATGATCTGGTTGATTTCACGCCAGAACTGCGCGCAGCAGCGCTGGAAGCGGTGAAGCCTTTCCGTCTGGGCACCAACCTGTATTCCCCGCCTTCATTGTCAGAAGCAGCTGATGGCACAACCGGCACGCTCAGCCTGCCGTCCGCTACCGGTGGCGCAAACTGGGAAGGTGCTGCGATGGATCCGGAAACCGGTATGCTGTACGTGCCGTCCAGAACAACTGTAGCCGTGCTGTCTGTTGCTAAAGATGAAAACTCTGATGTTGATTACAGCATGGCGTTGGGTGTACGTGTTCCGCGGGCCATGGGTCTACCGATTGTGAAGCCGCCTTATGGCCGTATCACCGCAATCGACATGAACAGTGGAGACCACGAGTGGATGATCGCCAACGCTGATACACCTGCGGCTATTGCCAACAACCCTGCTCTGGCGGGAGTCGAAGTGCCAAGAACGGGTGTAGAAACCAAGTCTGGCCTGCTGTTGACCAAGACCTTGCTGTTTGCTGGCGAAGGCGTTGGTGGCGGCCCCATGCTGCGGGCTCACGACAAACAAACTGGTGAGATTGTTGCCGAGATCGAAATGCCTGGCACTCAGACTGGCCAGCCATTTACCTACGAGCACGATGGAAAACAATATATTGGGATGGTAGTAAGCGCACGCGGTTCAGCGTCTGAACTGGTGATCTACGCGCTGCCTTGATGTGATTTATCCTGATTTGCCTTACCGTATTTTGAAATGAGGAGTAGAAGTAACATGCGTAAATTTTTTGCTAAAGCGGCGCTTGCGCCGCTGCTGTTGGCGTCCAGTTTGTCTGCGCAGGCAGCAACCTGGGTGATGGATCCGGAAGGCTCTTCAGTCATCTTCAAATATTCTTACTCAGATACCCCGTATCAGGGTGAGTTCAAGAATGTTACTGCGACTTTCGAAATTGATCCGTTGAGCCCAGCCAACTGCAAATTTGAAGTGAATATTCCGATTGCCGACATTTATGTCGACAGTGAAGAAACCTTGAGCTACATGCTGGACATCGAACTGTTCGACGTTGACCAGTTCCCGACAGCGCGTTTTGTGGCAGACAAGTGCACTCTGGATTCACTGAATTCATTTACTGCAGCGGGCCAGGTCACGATTCGCGATGTTACGCAACCAATCAGCTTTCCGTTCAAGCTGGATATCGAAGGCATGCGCTTTCGCCTGACCAGTGAAGTGACGCTGCAGCGTCTGGACTTTGGTGTAGGCCAGGGTTACTTCGCTAACACATCCGCCATCCCAAACGATGTGGTTGTGACAGTCGACGTTTTCGCAAAGATGCAGTAATCAAACACGCTCAGTCATAAACAGGATAAATAAATGTTTTCCAATTTTATTGTTAAATATCGTCGGTTTTCGCTGCTACTGGCATGTTCGGTGCTGCTGGTATCGTGTGACCGCATTCTGACACCAGGTTTTGAAACCAGTGTGCAAGATCTGCGTGGTGGTGCTTACACCCTGGATAAGGCGCATGCGACTATCAACTGGAAGGTCAACCACTTGGGATTTTCAACCTACGTCGGTCGTTTTAATGATTTTGATGCGTCACTGGATTTTGATCCGGCAAACATCGAAGCTTCCAGCCTGGAGGTGATCATCAATACGGCGTCTTTGGATGTGAACAATGAAGCGTTTGCTGAAGATCTGCGTGGCGATGACTGGTTCAACGTCGCTCAGTTCCCGCAAGCTGTTTTCAGAACCACGTCGTTTGTTGAAGCAGTTGATGAAGATACCTTCATATTTGAAGGCGATCTGACTTTGCTCGATACAACAGCGCCTGTACAGCTCACCGTGAATTTTAACGGTGGTGGTCGTAACTTCCTGACGCGCAGCTATACGCTGGGTTTCTCTGCCAGCACCAGTTTCCAGCGTTCTGCGTTTGGTCTGGATAATCTGGTGGCGTTCGGGGTTGGTGACGACATTGAGCTGGAAGTTCATGTTGAGTTCATGGAAAGTAAATAATACGCTTCGTTGTAAAACAGGGCTGGAGGATGTAAATCTTCTGGCCCTTTTTTTTGGCTCAGTGGCGTGCTTTCAGCGCCCTGTGCTGAAAGCTGCATCGCCTGTGCCGCGTTTGACTGTGTCTGTGGGGTTTTTGCTGTATATTACGCGGCTGTTTCTGAGTTAGAGGTCGAGAATCCCATGAAGTTTTTTAATCAAGCCCTGTTGAGCCTGTTGTTGTTGTTGCCTGTGTCCGCTTGGGCTGGCACGGTGGTGCGGGTTAATTCGCAGTTGGGTGAGTTTTTTATTGAGCTTTCCGATGACACAACACCGATCACTGCCAATAACTTTCTCAGTTATGTAAATGAAGGTTTGTATAACGGCACGGTGATTCATCGCTTGGTGCCGGGGTTTGTGATTCAGGGCGGTTGGCTGAAATACGACCAATCCATTCGTACGTTTGCGCCAATAGCGACCAAGGGCAACATCCAGAATGAATTCCGGGTATCCAATCAGCGCGGCACGCTTGCCATGGCCAAGGTCGGTGGTGATCCCAACAGCGCGAACAGTCAGTGGTTTATTAATCTTGGAAACAACAGCTTTCTGGATACCGACAATGGCGGCTTTACCGTGTTTGGCCGCGTCATGGGCAACGGCATGCAAGTGGTAGACAAGATTGCTGCCCTGCCCGCTTTGTTTGTGTTGCAGGGCATGGATCCGTTTCCACTGATTAATTATGTGAGTGGTCCACTACTGAACAGCCATCTGGTCACCATGACCTTGTCAGTGGTCGGCAAAACCAATGGACCGGCGGCGGTATTCAAGCCGGAGACCGGGCGCATGAATATTTTTGTGGATGCCGGGGAGCTCGGGTTGCTGGCGGTGGAATTTGAATTGATCAGTGAAGTGCCGGAGATCAAAGTCAAAATTGACGCCACCAAAATGTTCCCCATTGACCAGCGCGTGACTGGCATGCCGGTGTTTGACAACGCCTCAGGCCGACTCACCATTCCGGAATTGCGTGTCAACGGCGACGTTGCCTACCGCAACGTACGTTTTATGCTGACTAATGGTGAACAACTGGTGTTTACCCTGGAAGGCACAGACTAATCCTCGCCAGCATCAGCCCCCCAGTGCCTGTCGGATACCCGTGCAGGCGCTGAGCAGGGGTTGCACCAACGCCAACATTTTTTCCTCAGTAAAACGTTCTTTGGGGCCGGCGACAGCGATTGCGCCCACCGACAGCCCGTTCTGACCACAAATCACGCCTGCCATACTGTTGATCCCCGGCCGAAAATGACTGGCAGA
>JAUSPW010000587.1 GCA_030652635.1 Pseudohongiella sp.
GTCCTGCCTGCGCCGTGGTGTAAAAACGAGATTGCTGCGAGGAATGACGCTGCGCAGCTGTATTGCGCGTGCTTCGCTATCATCAACA
Source organism: Pseudohongiella sp. (assembly GCA_030652635.1). GTDB lineage: Bacteria > Pseudomonadota > Gammaproteobacteria > Pseudomonadales > Pseudohongiellaceae > Pseudohongiella. The sequence continues at coordinate 89 of JAUSPW010000587.1, forward strand.
TCAAGCATCTGCCTGATATTGTCGGAGTAGCTCCCGCTTCCGCCGAAACCCACAGCAGCCACAACATTCCCGCCCAATTTTTCCCACTCGCTGGTGAACGTGTCCCGGATGCGAGCGTACTCATTGCCTGACGGGGTCATGATAACGGCAACTGTATGACCCGCTTGACGCGCCATTTTGACTGTTTGCCGAATTTCATCTTCGGGTGCCAGCCCAAACTGATACAGATTTGGTGGTGTCGGCACACCTTCATCTCCATAGTTCAGGGCCAGTGTAGGCACTCGCAAGGTGGTTTGTGATTGTAGTTGTCGAACAGAATCTTTGCGCAACGGACCCACGATCAAGTCAAACCCGCTATCCGCAATCTGGTTGTACAGCGGCATGATGTCGGTGATGCCACTGGTGTCATAAATCTGGATTTCGGGTACCTGTTGTGACTGACTCCGGGCTTCATAATAGGCCGCCAAAAAACCTTCACTGACAGCCTTTCCCGCCGCTTCAGAAAGAGGGAGCATCAGAGCGATTCGTTCTGCTCGTGCGTTAAGAACATCGACAGTAAACGACAGTGCACGCGGTAAACTTTTGGCCGCACTATGTTGAGTCCAACGGCTTTGCCAGGCTGCTATAGCCCTTACCTGTTGCTCAACATTGTTACTGGAGCTGTTAATCAGATTTACCAGCTCTATCCAGCCACGCAGCTCATAGGAGTCAATTAACGCACTTTGAGCCTGCAAGCTGCCCGGCGGGGCGGAAGCCAGAATCTGCCAGATCTGATCAATATTTTGTTCTTGTTGCTCGGGGCGCAACAAAGCCGCCATGCGTGTATGTTCGCGCGCGGCTGCCAGATACTGATTCATGCCGAGAAATGCTCTTGCGCGCAGTGTCATCAAACGCTGACGAACCTCATTGTTCAATTCATTCACGCGCTCGAAGGGCGGGCCGTTGAGCAAAATCAAGGCGCGATCGAATTCCCCAGAGTGAATGGCGAGCTCAGCGCGAAGCAAGGCTGATCGGGTGCGGACGGTCATGGGCCAGCTCGAATCTTGACCCAAACTGCCCAGAATGGCGGATGCGGTGTCAATGTCATCATCTGCCAGAGCGAGTTCAGCCGCTTGGATTGTGAGCTGCTCTGCAAGCGGTGATTGGGCATCTGATGCCAATGCAAGTAGTCGATTGATCTCGCTGATTTCCGCTTGTGGCGCGACAGGTGTGACACCAGACTGAGGAGTATTCGACGTTCTGGGAGCTTGTTGATTCCCTGCGCCGGCGCATTGCAATAGTAAGGTGGCCAACAGGGTAGCAGTTGCCAGACGGTAACAAGTTTGATTGATCATGTTGGTTGTCGAATACTCCTGAAACTTTTTTTTATCATAGCAGGCGACACTGGCAGGTGGCGACTTTCCTTATTTGCTATCATGCCAGGCTCCTTTGAAGCACTGCTTGGAAACTAATGTCATGGTACATCAACAAACTGGCACTGCAGCGTTGTACATTGTTGCGACGCCTATCGGCAATCTGGGTGACATCAGCCAGCGTGCAATTGAGGTTCTTAAAAGTGCGGACTTGATTGCCGCCGAGGATACTCGCCACAGCAGCAGACTCACGCAGCATTTTGGTATTGCTACGCGCCTTGTTTCGTATCACGATTTTAGTTCTTCCGCACGTGAAGATGCCATTCTCTCTGAGCTGAGTGCCGGTCGCAGCGTGGCGCTGATCAGTGATGCCGGTACGCCGCTGATATCTGACCCCGGATACAGTCTGGTTGCCCGCGCACGCTCACTCAACGTGCCGGTTATTCCCATACCCGGTGCCTGTGCGTTGACTGCTGCATTGTGCGCAGCCGGCCTGCCGACTGACCGATTTGTTTTTGAGGGGTTTCCTCCTCATAAGCAGGGCGCGCGCCGACAACTGTACGAATCCTTGGCTGGCGAACAAAGAACATTGATATTCTATGAGTCTCCCCATCGTATTGCTGACAGTATTCTGGACATGCATGAAGTGTTTGGTGCTCAGCGACAAGCGGTGATCTGTCGCGAACTGACCAAGACCTGGGAAACCATCCATGGTGACAGTCTCGCGGCGCTGAGTCAGTGGATTTTGGCTGACGATAACAACCGTCGCGGCGAATTTGTAGTGCTGATTCATGGCGCGCCTGCGCCCGATGAACAAGAACTGCAACTGGAAGCAGACCGCCAATTACACATACTGCTGGAAGAGCTGCCTGTGAAGCAGGCAGCTGCTCTGGTCGCAAAAATCACTGGCCTCAAGAAAAATGGCTTGTACAAACGAGCACTTGAATTGGCCGGAGAGCGCTAATCAGGGCTTTCTGACCCACCGCCCATTTGCATCTTCCAGAAAGTGACCCGACCGGGTAGCTTCCACGGCTTTGTTAAACGCAAGTTGCGCTACTTGCTCAACACTGATGTTGTTCTCTTGCGCTATTTGTTGGTATCGCTCTCTGCGTTGGCGATTGACGTCCTCAACAAGGCTGACAACTGCGGGCGGCGCAGAGCCCTGCACAAGGCCGATGTAACCATCGCGTTTTTCACCAATCAGGCCTGTGGCTTTGGCCTCGTCAAGACTTTGAGCCAGAGCTGCTGGCATGCTGATCAGCATTATCCATACCAATGCCATGTAAACCGATATTTTTGTACTTTTATGTAAGGTGCTGTTCATCATATTTTTCCTTTTGCCTCAGGGATTGATCAGTGGCTTTACCGCCTCAGAAAAGTCCGCTGTCCTCGCTAAAAATGTCATCCAGCTCTCGCTCAACCCTTACCCGAATCTCGTGCTGGATACGCACGTTCAGGTTGATGGTGATTGGCTCGCTTGGCATAGCCACCTGCACCGTGGGCGTGCAGCCTGCCGTAAATACAGCGCTTAGTGCCAGTATGCAGCCGAGCTTAGCAAGGGTGCCTGACACTGGCTGGTCATCCGATTGTTTTATTGCCAGCATTTTGAGTACTTCCTCTGTTAGGTCTGGTATTACTGTAACACGTCATCCTGAATTGCAGCTGAATGTTGTTGTTTTGAAACATCGCGCTCATTTACTCCAGCATGTCCTGCAGACGCTCAGCCATATTATCTGCAGCTTGAAGACTTTGCAGCAATGCGGGAATGTTGTCGCTGATGTTCAGATTCAGATTGATACGTTGACCCTGTCCTACATTTGGACTCTGCCCGCGCATCTGCAAGGCCAGATTCAACTCGCCATGTTCATCAAAATCTACGCCTGCGCTGAGCGAGTCATATTGGTAATGTTCCAATGCCTGATAAACCAAATCCAGATTCTGATTGCCGGATGCGATTCCGCCCTGATCGTAGCGGATGGACCCGCCTTGTTGTGACGCACTCAGCTGTCCAGCTTCAATCACAGGTTTCAAGCCCTTGAATCTGACAGGTAGTACCCCGCTGATGATGCCGGTAGCGCTGACTTGTTCATAAGCGCTCAAACTTAAGACTTGTGCAACGTCAATGGCCTCTATCGCAATGTTGAATGTCTCACCCAGTTCATCAGCACGGTTTTCCTGCGGCAGGAAGATATCAATACTGTCGGTGCTGACTGTCCCTCCAAATACCTCGGCGTGCGGGGATCGCAAATGGATCAGGCCGCTGGCGGAATCCACAGACACTGAGCTTTGGACATTAAACAGGGGGATGCCTGGATCTATTTCGCGGATATTCAGCACAAAGGCTGATTGAGTTGTAATGGAATAATCTGGCCTGAGTGACCAGGTGCTGCTTGCTTCAAGCCCTGAAAAAACGATCTCATCCATAAATCCTGCGAGCTTTCGCAGTTCCAGCTGTATTTGACCTTCAGGTTGCCAGATATCTGAGGCAGGATCTGTGTGCCAGGTAACATTGCCTTCCAATGCGACCGAGCCATCCAGCAGGTCTGCATCGAAAGGCAGGGGGGAAACGTAGCTGCTCAAGCGTGCGCCAGCGGGAGAGAAGTTAAGCTCTTCCAGTTTAAAGTGGGCCTTGCCCTGTTTGTTGTTGATGCTGTGATCAAGCTTGATAGAAAACAGCTGGTTTTCCGAGTGTTTTGCAAGTAGATCAATCAACAGTTGATCCGCGTTTAACCATTGCACGTGCGTGTTCCATTGGTAAGGCCAAAAATTATAAGCTGCCAATGTGGTGTAAACCTGTGAGATATCCAGTTCGGCCGAACCAGACAATTGCTGGTGCCATGGCCGACTTTGAGTCGTCGACAAATCAAAGCGCATGTCGAGTTGCTGCAGGTGCAGGGTAAGGCCGCTCAGGCTGGGCGTCTCAGAGTCAGTGCGCGTGCGGAGCACCGGCAACTTAAAAAGGGTGGATGCTGCGCTCACGGAAGCACTTTGCCCTGGCAGATTGATATCAATCTGCCAGGGCTCTTGTGCGAGCACTTCCAATTGTTCAATCTTATAGCCTGGATAGTCGCCAGACGCCAGAATGACGCTGGCGTCGGCGGGCATAATCACGTTGAGATTCCTGTCCTGAAAACGTAACTCGACATCGCTGACAACCCCAAGCCCAGCCACTGCAAGACCGGACTCTGGTGATTCAAAGGAGTTCATCGTGAGGTCCATATGGCCTTTGGCTTCGCAATTGTTAAGAGCACTGCACGAACCAATCATCTGACTAATGCGGACTTTTGAATCTATAATCCCTTCGGTATTAAATACCAGATTGGTGGTGCCTGCGTTTAGTGCCAGCGTTTGCTCGGTTAAACTCAGTTGAGCTTGCCAGTCCTGATTGGAATCCAATACTAATTGTTCAAGGCGGAAGTCTCTGTAGTTGGCAGATTCCAAGGTGACTTTAAAGTCAGCCGGGATAATCATATACAGATCACTGGCTCGATAGCGCAACTCGAGATCGCCGACAAACCCTAGCCCAGCTACCTCAAGGCCGGACTCCTCTGATATAAAGGAGTCCACTATTAGTTGCAAATGAGCCTTGGCTTCACAATCGTCTAATCCACTGCAGGAACCAGTGAAGTGACTGATCCTGACTTCAGCATCGGCAGGACCCTTGGTATCAAACGCCAGACTGCTAGTGCCTGCTTTCAATAAAAACGTTTGTTCGGAAAGATTCAGCTGAACTTGCCAATCCTGACTGGAGGTCACCACTAAATGTTCGAGGCGGAAGTCTCCGTAACTGGCGGATGCAAATAATATCTGCAAGCCAGGGGGCAGGGATAAACTCAACTGACCAGCCTCGTAGCTGAAGTTTATGGTGCTGGATAATTGCGAGGCACTGCTTTGTAACCCGCCGTCCTTGACATCAACAGCACCGACATCAATTTGAAGTTGCGCTGATCCCGAGCAAAGTTGAGCACTCCGACAGGCGACATTCAAATCACTTACGCTGGCATGCAAGCCTTCTTTGCTTCCTGACAGCGGAATAGACAGTGTGGCCTGTCCAGCGGTCAATGAGTTAATGTTGCCCTTCAAAAAATCAAACTTATCAAAGTGCAGTTGAACGCGTGTGATGGTCTGAAGATCAGGGGATTGTGGTATGCGGATCTCGATGGTATCCACGTCCAAAGTTTTCAGGCTCAAGCGGACGCCGCCGATGCGGATCACCTCAATATCATAGGGGCGCAGCACTTGGTTGACGAAGTGGAGGGTCAGAGAATCCCTCTGGAGATAGGCCACGGCGGTGCCCAGTACTAGGCCCGCAAACAGAAGCAATAGCAATGGCCATCGGTACCTTATGCGCTGATTGGAAGTTGCGTTTTTCATCAGACCAGTGTGCCACGTGCCGGTGTGCAGACCAAGCCGCAAGAAATAAATCGCTTGAATAAAGGCTTACGCTCACTTAACCTGCATCCTGAGTCAGCCAGGCAGTCGCTATCGGAACCGCTTCTTTGTGCGCGTCAGCGCAAATCGAGGCATCTGGTGGAGGAAAGTCCGGGCTCCATAGA
>JAUSPW010000589.1 GCA_030652635.1 Pseudohongiella sp.
TGGCCCATTTGTGCTGCGCGGAGATCAACCCATGATGAGTGCTATGGATCAACTCTTGCGAGAGTTTGTTGATGCCGGGCGTATGAAGCTGATCAGAGAGTCGTACAATCCTTGTTATACTATTGAGCCTGTCCAGTGAGCGGTCACAGAGACGGGCATAATAGTTGACTAAATTAGTAGGATACTTAATAATTCGCGTCATTTACGAGGTACATCATGAGTGAACAAGTCGAAAGCCTGATCCGCAAGGAATATGCTGCCGGTTTTCACTCGGCGATTGAGTCTGACACGCTGGCCCCTGGTCTGGATGAAGACACTGTGCGATTTATATCTGCACAGAAGCAGGAGCCGGAGTGGATGCTGGACTGGCGCCTGAAAGCCTTCCGTGCCTGGCGGGAAATGGCCGAGCCCACCTGGGCGCACGTGCATTATCCGGAGATTGATTTTAAGTCGATCTCGTATTACAGCGCCCCCAAAAGTATGAAGGATCGCCCAAAGAGCCTGGATGAAGTAGATCCTGAGTTGATCGCGACCTACGAAAAATTGGGCATTCCTCTGCACGAACAAGCCGCACTGGCAGGCGTGGCGATGGATGTCGTCTTTGACTCCGTGTCTGTAGTGACAACTTTCCGTGAAAAACTGCGAGAAGTCGGCGTTATATTCTGTCCCATCAGTGACGCCATTCGTGAGTACCCGGAGTTGGTCAAAAAATACATGGGCTCCGTTGTGCCGCAAAAAGACAATTTTTATGCAGCGCTCAATTCAGCGGTATTTTCAGACGGTTCCTTTGTGTATATCCCCAAAGGCGTGCGTTGCCCGATGGAACTGTCGACATATTTTCGTATCAACGAATTAAACACCGGACAATTTGAACGCACCTTGATTATTGCTGACGAAGGTTCACACGTCAGTTATCTGGAAGGCTGCACCGCGCCCATGCGTGATGAAAATCAGTTGCATGCTGCGGTAGTTGAACTGGTAGCACTGGATGATGCGCAAATCAAATACTCCACCGTGCAGAACTGGTACCCCGGCGATAAAGACGGCAAAGGGGGCATATATAACTTTGTAACCAAACGCGGAGTAGCACATAAAAACGCGCGCATCTCGTGGACACAAGTTGAAACCGGGTCTGCCGTCACATGGAAATACCCCAGCTGTATTCTGAAAGGTGACAACAGTGTTGGTGAATTTTATTCGGTTGCGTTGACCAATAATTTCCAGCAAGCCGACACAGGGACCAAGATGATTCATCTTGGCAAAAACACGCGATCTACCATCGTTGCCAAAGGTATTTCTGCCGGGCGTAGTAACAGTGCCTACCGTGGCTTGGTTCGTATCAATCCAACGGCGGAGGGTGCGCGTAACTATACACAGTGCGATTCGCTATTGATTGGTGATCGTTGTGGCGCACACACATTCCCCTATATCGAAACCAAAAATGCTTCAGCAGTGATTGAGCATGAGGCTACCACTTCCAAAGTCAGTGACGATCAGTTGTTTTTATGTCAACAACGCGGTCTGGATGCAGAAAAAGCCGTGTCGATGATTGTGAATGGCTTTTGTCGGGAAGTTTTTAAAGAACTCCCCATGGAGTTTGCGGTGGAAGCCGGCAAGCTGCTGGAAGTCAGCCTCGAAGGGTCAGTTGGTTAGTTTCAATTACAAACGGAAAATGATTATGCTGGATATACACGAACTGGTTGCCAAAGTTGAAGGCAAACAGATTCTT
>JAUSPW010000599.1 GCA_030652635.1 Pseudohongiella sp.
CATGCGCGGCCTGAGTTCAGGGGACTATAAAACACTGATTCTGGAAGACGGTGTACCTGTTGCGCCCGGTTTGTTTGTGGGTAATGGTCGTTATTACAATCCTCGTATTCAGCGCATGGAAGGCATTGAGGTGCTTAAAGGTGCAGCATCCCTGCGCTACGGCCCAAGCACCATCGGTGGCGTGATCAATTACGTCACCAAACAGCCACGTGATGGCGTGGAACTCTCATTGCGAGCAGGCTCCTGGAATACACAGGAAGCCACACTGGAAGTGGGTGGTAGCTCAAATTCAGGTGACGCCACGTTTGGTGCCATCATAAACAATGTCAGCAGTGACGGTTTTCTGAATAAAGCGTACGACACTACCGATATCATGATCAAAGCCGGCATGGCTATTGGCAATAACCAGCGTATCAGCGTCAAATATGCCGACTACAGCAACGATGCCAATATCTCTTACCGAGGGCATCTTCTGCAGGAATATCGCAATGACGCGCGAAACAACCCGGCACCAGACGATTATTTTCTGACTGAACGACGCTCGCTGGACGTCAACCATCAATGGGACATCAACCCGTCAGCGCAACTCAATACGCTGATATTTGGCAGCGAAATGTTCCGCGATTACTGGCGTTTTAATACCAATAACACAGCTTCTGCCGCCGCTGGCAGCTGGGTTTATACCGACGTTCTAAATGGCAACAACCGCGCGTTTGAACGCTTTGGTGTTGATACCCGCCTGCTGATTGATCACCAGTTGTTTGGTGTTTCTAGTGAATCAGAACTCGGGCTGCGCTACATGGACGAGGAAATGGACGACAAAACCGTGCAGGCGACCCGGGCCACCCCGCGTACTGGCCCATTGGGCAAAGACACGCTGGACACCGCCGAGAGTTATGCGTTGTATGCCCAAAACCGCTTCTTGTTAACGGACACCGTCGCGCTGACGGCAGGTCTTCGTATTGAACAGTACGAGCAAGACCGGCTGGATCTGCGTCGCACCGCTGCACAAGGTAATTTTGCGTCAACCGACAACACTGAAGTGATGCCTGGTGTCGGCATGAGCTGGCAGATAAACCCTGAGTTACAACTGTTCGGCAGTGTGTACAAGGCCTTCTCGCCGTCATTAAACAGCGATTCCCTCAATGGTCTGCAAGACCAGCAACTGGACGCTGAGCGTTCCGTTAACATCGAATTTGGCTTACGTGGCGCTAACCCGCGCATGAGCTACGAGTTTGCGATGTTCCGTATGGATTTTGATAACCAGATAATTCCAGCCAACAGCAACTCACAATTTCAAGTGACCAACGGCGGTGAAACCCTGCATCAGGGCCTGGAGTTTGGATTGGGGTTTGACTTGGGATCAGGTTTCAGCCTGAGCACCAATGCCACCTATGTGAGCGATGCCGAGTTTCGAGGTAACCGTCTGGCGCGCACTGGCGCAATCACCACCCCTGATGGCAACCGTATTCCTTACACCCCTGAGTGGACTGGCAATATGTCGCTGGAATACGAAACAGGAAATCTGCGATCAGGACTCAGTGTCCATCACACCAGTGCACAGTACACTGATGTCTTGAACACAAAAGCTATCACAGAAAGTACCAGTGGATTTTTTACCGGTCAGACGCCGTCATACACTATTGCTGATCTGTTCCTGGTGTATTCCATCAATGATCAGCTGACGGTGAATGCTGCGGTGAAAAATCTGCAAGATAAGCGTTACATCGCCAGCGTGCGTCAGGGCATTTATGTCGGCCCGGAGCGCAGCATTGATGTTGGTTTACGTTATCGCTTTTGATGGGTAGAGGAAAGTGTGGCCGCACCGGCGGAGTTGGGCAGATTCAGACCGGCCACATCCATTCACAGGACACCGGACGCTGCGCAACTCCTCCTCAGGCGCTGCGCGCCTTGCGAAGTCGAACAGTGCTCGCGTTTATCCCGGTGTCCTGTGAACGGATAAACGTGGCCTGACTGGTCTGAATCTGCCCAACTCCGCCGGCGCTCTCACGTCTGGCTTCAACCCCCACCCAAACTATTTTTTATTCTT
>JAUSPW010000186.1 GCA_030652635.1 Pseudohongiella sp.
GGGTGTTGAGCTGGTCAATGGTCAGATAGTCGAGGCCGATATTATTGTGACGGCAACAGGTTTGACCCTGCAGGTCTTGGGCGGTGCGCAGTTCAGTAAAAACGGCAAGGTGTTGGATTTTGCCGAGACCTGGTCATACAAAGGTCTGATGTTTTCCGGTGTGCCCAACATGGTGTTCACCTTTGGTTACATCAATGCGTCATGGACGTTGCGAGCTGATTTGATTGCTGAATTCTTTTGTCGTTTGATCAATGAAATGGATCGCCAGAACAGCAAGGTATGCACACCCGAGCTGCGGTTGAGTGATATGGATATGCCACCCAGGCCTTTTATAGATGATTTTTCAGCCGGTTACATGCAGCGCATGATGCATCACTTCCCGAAACAAGGTGATCGGGCACCATGGTTGAATACCCAGAATTATGCGAGTGATCGCAAAATGTTGCGGCATGCACCGTTAAATGATGGTGTCATGCAGTTTCACTGAAAAACAGAGCAGCCTTTTAGCCGATGTTATCGGGCCGCATCTGCAGCCGCGGAGGCGGTCACCGGCACATCACGTGCGCCTTGATAACCCTTTTCAAGCGCACTCCAGTGTCTAACATCAAAATGAAAGCCAGTCTCACGTCTCTTCCATTTGTTTAATGATCGGCGCAGGCGGCTGAGATTGCTTTGACACCAGCTGTCGTCACCACCTTTGTGCTGTGTGCTTTTGTCGAAATCAATCAAAAAAATCTGACCTTGAGCGGTGAGCAGAATATTACAGGCGTTCAGATCTGCGTGTTCTATGGCGTTTCTATGGAAACGTCTGATTACCATGCCGATCGCTTCCCAAGTCTTTTCCGGCAGATTCTCCCGACACAAAATCTCGGCAAGCGTTCGCGAATTGGCGATACGTTCAGCAATCATCTGCCCTTGATAACAAAATAGCGAACTGCGCTCGCAGCGCACCGCTACAGGTTTCGGGACCGGCAGCCCAAGCTCGCGCATGGTGGCGAGCAACTTGAATTCACGCCACATGCGGGTGCGATTCAAGCCGTTGAAGATATATGTGTTTTTTACGAATTTTCCCAGCAGCCCACCACGATGGTAGCGCTTGAGAATCAGGGGTGTTTGCTCGTGCTCAAAAAAAACCACGGTACCGCGGCCTTGAGAGTCCGTGCGGACATCGGATGTTGATGCCCCACTACTTAACGAGGTATCAGTGCACGTGTTTTGCGCAATAGAACCCGGCTGAGAAAATAATTCGTCCGGGAAATTGCTGAAAACCGTCTGGTTATACAGCACGTGAGAATTTTTCTGGCGATATTGTGTTGTTCTCATCACGTCGCTTGTTACGTTTTTATCCAGTCTTTAGGATGTTTAGTATGGATACTCGACACATCGGAGATTACCTCGCCTTTTTCCGATAAGATAGCGCTTTTTTACACGAAGCAGACTGAAGTGGATCAATATCAAGTACCTGAACCGCGCTGGAGCGATGGTTTGCAAGGGCGTTTTCTGCGACTGGCTGCCAGTGGCCTGCTGCCTGCACGCTGGTTCTTGCCGGCGTTACCTGCAATTGAACAGAGG
>JAUSPW010000600.1 GCA_030652635.1 Pseudohongiella sp.
TGGGCGGCGGCGCTGATCGCGGGTCTGGCGATACTGAATCTGATCATTGCTGGACAGCCGTGGGGCGTGGTTTATGGCCTGGGTTTGTGGGGCGCCAAACTCGCGCAGGCTGGCGGCATGGATCTGGCACTGACCAGTACCTGGTCATCTCCGGCCAACGCTGAACGATTAACAGAAAGTCTGTTTACCGACGTTACGACACTGACCAATATTGGTTTGATGACTGGCGCCCTGGTGATTATGCAGTGGCGACGCGCCCTTGCAGACGGCCGGCAAGACCCTCAGGTGCAGACCTCAAAACCCGCTTTCTGGCTGGCAATGCTGCTCGCTGGAGTGATCATGGGATATAGCGCGCGCATCGCGTTTGGCTGTAACGTTGGCGCGTATTTCAGTGGCATCTCATCGGGCAGCCTGCATGGCTGGGTGTGGTTTGCCGCCGCATTTACCGGGTCGGCCCTGGGCATCCGGTTCAGAAACAAACTGGTCAGTGTCACCACAGATTCCGCACCGGCTATTGTTTTGCCGGCAAGAACCACGGTCAGTTCGGCAGCAGCAATCGCGCTGGTTCTGCTACTCTGGCTGGACAATTTCGTGGCCGACCCGATCAACCCGTTTGCCGCGCCCTGGCCAACGGCATTAGGGTCTGGCGAGGTGCCTTCCGGGGCGCATTGCACCGATCAGTAACTGCCTGACCGACTTTTTACAAAAGAGCAACTCACTGGCAACTGAGGCTCCCCCTTGCAAGTCAACATTTTCAGATTTCCATTTCGACGGAAAATAACGCACTCTACGTAACACACCATGAAGGGCAACAATTGCCCTCAAGGTCCAATAATCAGAACAGAGTGTCATCATGGCCATCTATTCACCGTTTACCGCTGCCAACAAATTTGGGTTTGGCATCCAGCCCGGCGAACTTGCTGACATAGAAAAAGACCCCAGAGGCTGGCTGATCAACCAATTGCCATTAGCCAACCGCCTGCCTCCACGATTTTCAGGCATGAACAACGCGGCCCAGCTGATTGAACTGGCTGATAGCGACTATCGTCAGCGCGTCAGTTTCCAACAAGATGGCCAGCTCACCAGTGAGGAGCAGTTGCAACTCAGGACAGCACAACGTCGCGCTACTGCCTTGCAACGCGACCAGACAAACCAGCGCCTCGCCGTGGCCATC
>JAUSPW010000606.1 GCA_030652635.1 Pseudohongiella sp.
ATGAATGGCAGATGACACCTTGTTGACATTTTGTCCGCCGGCACCTTGTGCTCGAATCGCAGAACATTCAATCTCTTGGACTGAAACTTGCCTCGACCGGATTGGCTCCATTCGTTACATCCTTTTATAACAACACATTACCAACAATAAAATTTAAGCGCACCAGGCTGGTGCAAAAACAGCGCCGAAGAACCAAAACGAATCGTGTTTTCCTGCAACCCTACACAGAAGCATAGGTCTAAAAAACCTCAAAACCCAAATCAAAAAATATTTTCCGTTTATTTTCAATGACTAGCGTAACTCAAAAAAATACTGGCACAGCTCATGCATTATACAGCTCAAGCACCGGCATTCCCCTGCTGGTGGCTTGAATGGAACAGACTCTCCCCTTTTCCATTGATGGGTGATACCTAGCCCACGTGTGAGCCAAGTGCTTCACGTGGGCATTTTTTTGCCTGCAATCTGGAGATACGCGACTATACTGCTCTGGTACACTGTGCGCAAACCACAAGACAGGAAGCTTTTTTATGTTTTTAAAGCGCGCAGTTTTCTTATCTTCGCTCGTGTGTCATCAGACACGTAGATGTGTCATCTCGTCGGTACACGCCTCATTGCTGATGTTATTGCCGTTCACCGCAAACGCCTGGGATGCTACCGGACATCGTTTGACGGCTGAAGTTGCCTGGGAGTTGATGTCCAGCGACACACGCGAGCAATTTATTACCATCCTGAGAGCACACCCACGTTTTGAGCAGGATTTCCTGGCCGCCATGCCTGATGCGCTTAAGAGCACCGATGCGGATACTCAGGCGCGCTGGCTGCTGGGCCAAGCGGCTATCTGGCCGGATATGGCGCGTGGTTTTGAAGGCGACGATCAGCAGCGCTTTGACAATCCGAACTGGCACTGGATCGACGGCGCATGGGTACGCGATGAGACTGTTCGCCAAGGCAATGTTTACGTCAATACCGCGCCCCGTCCTGATATTCAAGGTGTTGCTGCCGAGCAGATACAAGAGCGTAGCCATGTCGACAATGTGGCGAATGGACTGGATTTTGCGATTTATGAACTGCAGAACGCCACCAATACCGCCGACAAAGCGGTGGCGTTGAGCTGGTTGTTGCACCTGATCGGTGATGTCCACCAGCCTTTACATACTGGCGGCCTGGTATCGGAGCGTCTATTCCCTGAAGGCGACCGTGGTGGCAATGGTACCCGTGTGAACAACGGCAATCTGCACTCCACATGGGACAGAGCACTGCGTGAAATACCTGTTTCTCAATCAATGCCGGCGTTAATGGCAATCGCCACCGACATTTCCTCCGATACCGATCAGCTTGGTTTTCGCCCCACATACTGGCTGCAACAAAGTCGCGATATTTTGCTGAGCACCGTATACCCTCAAACCGTGATCGACAATGTGCTGCGTAGCGAAAATACCGGCAATGAACTGGGAACCGTTACGCTGAGCGCAGCGTATGAGCAACAGATGCGCGAAATCGCTACCCAGCGAATTGCCGAAGCCGGCGCGCGAATTGCTTATACTCTGGAAAATTTATGACGTCTCGACAACATCTGAATGCACGTGCAGCACTGCTGATATCAAGCTGTTTATGGAGTTCTGTGCAGGCAGCAGAGCCGGTGATGATTGAAAAACCCTTATGGGAACTTGGTCTCGGCGGCGGCGTGCTGGTGCAACCACACTACCCCTCGTCTGATGAGTATCAGACTCGTGGCCTTGGACTACCTTACGTAGTTTATCGTGGCGATATTCTGCGCATTGGTGACGGCGGTGCCGCGCGCGCTGTCGCGGCCGAGAATGGCAATTATGAATTATCACTGTCATTTGCGGCAGCGTTCGACTCTGAAAGTGAAGGCAATGAGTTGCGTGAAGGCATGCCCGATCTGGACTTCATTTTTGAAGTGGGTCCACAACTGGTTTTTAATCTGGGCAAATTTGAGTTCAGTGACACCAGTCGCTCCGAGCTTCAGCTTGCTTTGCAGGCGCGCGCAGCATTTTCAACAGACTTTGGCGCAGTTGATCATCATGGCTACGTGTTTGAACCAATGCTGCGTTATCGGCATTACGGCGCTTTCCACCCGCAACTCGAAGCAACCGTATCGCTGAAACCTTTATGGGCGACACGCGATGTTCACGGCTACTTTTTTGATGTCGCCAATGAATTCAGTCAGGTAGACCGTACCCCTTACCGCGCACGTGGCGGCTATTTTGGTACGGGTTTAAATTTCTCTGGCACCTGGCACATCAGTAACAAAGCCAGGATGTTTGCCACGGTGCAGACCAGTTTTCATCACGGCGCCAAGAACGTGCATAGCCCGCTATTTGAAAACAAATTTAATGCAGGCTTCGGGCTTGGCCTCATCTGGTCACTGCGCGAAAGCAAACAAAAAGTGATGCGTTAACAGGCAAGGATGCAACGCCATGGCTGAACCCTTAAAAAACATGTATGGCCCGGAAATTCCGCGGCGTATTGCCAGCATGATCAGCCATGCCAATCCTGCGTTTGACGGGCAAAAATTCCTCGATTACGTGTTGCCCGATTATGAATCCCTTGAACTGATGCCACGTGGCTGGCACATGGCTGATGGTCTGCGACACGCCTTGCCTGACAACATCGAACTCGCCATCGACATGTTGCTGAATTCGCTGCCGCCGGCACGTCCGGATATCGCGGTAAACTCGGCAACCGAGGATCGTGAAGGCAACACCCTCGCGCCGTTTTTGTTTATGCCCCACACATTTTTTGTGGCCCGTTATGGTCTGGATCATTTTGAAGCCTCCATGCGCGCGCAGTATGAATTGACACAGCGCTTTACAGCAGAATTCAGCATACGACCGTTCTTGCAACATCACACACAGGCGACACTGGCGACGCTGGAAAGCTGGCTATACGATCCCAGCGAACACGTGCGGCGGCTGGTTTCGGAAGGCACACGTCCGCGCCTGCCGTGGGCTTCGCGGCTGCCGGCATTTCAAAAAGATCCGACACCCGTCATCAGGTTATTGGAGGCGCTGAAGGACGACAGTTCATTGTACGTAAGGCGCTCGGTTGCCAATAATCTCAACGATATTGGTAAAGACAACCCTGATGTCATGCTGGACACCGCCGAACGCTGGATGGTTGGTGCTTCCGAACATCGCGCCTGGCTGGTGAAACATGCATTACGGGTTGCGGTAAAAGACGCCCATC
Organism: Pseudohongiella sp.; assembly: GCA_030652635.1. GTDB lineage: Bacteria > Pseudomonadota > Gammaproteobacteria > Pseudomonadales > Pseudohongiellaceae > Pseudohongiella. The sequence continues at coordinate 3,211 of JAUSPW010000606.1, forward strand.
CACGTGCGCTGGCGCTTATGGGGTTCGGGGGTGAAGCAAACGTAGACATCCTGGATGCCAGCGTCAGCCCGGTGCAGGCCAGAGAGGGTGATGTGGTTACGCTGTCTTGCACGCTGCGCAGTCTGAGCGATCACTCCCAGACACTGCTGATTGATTTTGTGGTGCATTACATCAAAGCCAACGGCAGCAGCCGGCCCAAAGTGTTTAAACTCACTTCCTGTGAACTTGCTGCCGGTCAGCAGATTCAATTGTCCAAGCGTTTGTCGCTGGCGGCGATGACCACCCGGCAGCACTATGCCGGCGAGCATCAGGTTGAGCTGTTGATTAATGGCCAACATTTTTTACTGGGCAGCTTTACACTCGGTTCGCCCTCCTGAAACTTTCTGCATTAACCCCCAGTCCGATGATGTCTCATAAACGATAGATCCAGATGATCCTTCCACCGGCCCAGTAATGGTGCTGTCAGCCGGCTGCCCAGCGCCAGCTTGCCATAACTCATCACTGCGCCACCATCACCCGTTGCCAGCAAGGCCAGGGCGTTCTTTTGCGGCCGATAGGCCTGCAGTTCTTGTCCCAAGATCGCGGCCCGCAGATTGTGTGCCAATACCGGGCCATGTCGCACTGAAAACACGCCCGAACGCACACTCCCTCGGGATGAAGCCGCATCACCGGCAGCAAACACCTGTGGATGGCTGCTGCGCAAAAAGCGGTCAACACCCACAAAGCCATGGCTATCACACACCAACCCGGACTGCGCATACCACGGCAACGCACTGGCACCGGTGGCCACAATCAGTGCATCAATCGACTGCAAGATCTGATCGCCTGCAAACACCCGTTTGTTGTTGATCCGATCAACCCGACTGTTTTGAAAAACCCGGATACCCGCCTGCCCCAGCCAGTGCAGAGCCAGACTGCGCAAGCGCGGCCCATGGCTCTGCAAAAGTTCTCCGCTGCACGCCAGACTCAGTTCACTGGCCGGAAATTGCTTTTTGAGCGCCAGTGCCAACTCAAAGGCGGCGGCGCCCCCGCCCAGTACCATCATGCGAGCAGGTGCCTGGTCATGCCAGTGCTGCCAATGACGGATAAAATCCGGGAATGGTTTGGCGGGCAGGACACTCACAGACCCATCAAGCTGTGTTGGCCCCAAGGGTTGAGAACCTGAATTGATGGACAACAAGAGGTATTGCAGTTGTTTTCCGTTATCCAGTGTCAGGTGTTGATGGCGACTGTCCAACGCTGTCACCAGCGCCGTTTCCAGGATGATGCCAAGCTGCTGACACAAAGGCAGCAGCTCAATAGCGCAGTCCTTCAGATCAAATCGGCCGGCAATCAAACCGGGCATCATGCCGGAGTACCAGGCTTGCGCACCCGAGCTGAGCAACACCGTGCCGGCGGGTGGTCGCCAGCCTTGCTGCAACCACAATCGCATCATCACCAGATGCGCATGACCGGCGCCCACCAGTACCAACGGACTTGCTGGTGCGGGCATCATCGAATCGACGGTGGACAAAGTCATGGTCAGAGGTTTACTCCCGGATTACACTGAGGCAGTCATCTTAACCGAGCGCAACCACGGCGACGACTGTTTGCTTTGTGAGCGCGGACACTTGAACAACAACCGCCCTGCCAAGGGCGACAAAGACGGAACTCTTTGCATGACTCGCATGAACCACTCCACAGATTGGATAGATTTTCGAAGCGACACAGTGACACGCCCAACACCTGCCATGCGTCAGGCCATGTTTGATGCCGAGGTCGGTGATGATGTCTGGGGAGAAGACCCCACTGTCACGCTGTTAGAGACCACACTGGCCACAATGGCCGGCAAAGCAGCAGGTCTGTTTATGCCCTCCGGCACGCAGTCCAACCTGGTGGCGCTGCTGACCCATTGCGGCCGCGGTGATGAATTTATTGTCGGCGAACAGGCGCATACCTACAAATATGAAGGCGGCGGCGCTGCCGCACTGGGCAGCATACAACCGCATCCCTTACCAATGTCTGCCATCGGCGGTCCGGATTTGCAGGCGATTGAACACGCTATCCGACCGGATAATATTCACTTCGCCCGCACTCGCTTGCTGGCACTGGAAAACACCGTGCATGGCAAAGTGCTGCCACTGGACTATATGACCCGCGCCTATGCACTGTGCCAACAGCATGGACTGCCCTTGCATCTGGACGGCGCCCGCGTGTTCAACGCATCAGTCGCATTGGGTTGCAGCCTGATCGAGATAAGCCGTAACGCTGACACGGTGTCCATTTGCCTGTCCAAAGGTCTCGGCGCACCCGTGGGCTCCGTCTTACTCGGATCAGAGGACTTCATACACACTGCGCGGCGCTGGCGAAAGGTCACCGGCGGCGGTATGCGCCAGGCTGGCATTCTGGCTGCCGCAGGTTTGTATGCGCTGGAGCATCACATCGACCGCCTGGCGGATGATCATCAGCATGCAAAAATGCTGGCGGAAAGACTGCTGCGCGCCGGTTATGTGTTGGAGCCCCCACAAACCAATATGTTGTTTCTTGATGCGGAGCAACTGGATCGTGCTGCACTGCAAAACTGGCTGAACCAGAATAATGTCAAAGCCGACTGTCTGGGCCGCGACAATATCCGCTTGGTCACCCATCTGGATATCAGCGCGGCCGATATTGAGCATGCTGCTCGTGTGTTCGAGCAATTCATGATCAGACCATCACACTGACCAAAAACAACAACAGGACTTCACCACCATGACAGCTGGAATCACTTTGCACAAAACCTTACTCAATCTTTTGCTCACCGTGATCAGCATCTGTGGTCTTGCCGCGTGTGCTCATGCACAACGTGAACCCGCCGATGATGAACGCCTGATCAATGATCCGCGCGTGCAGCATCGCAGTTACTTGTTCACGCCCACGGGCGAGACGCTGCCCTATGCGGTGTTTGTACCATCGTCCTACCGCGCAGGTTCACCGACACCGCTACTGGTATCACTGCACGGACTCGGCCGCACCTATGACTGGCTCATGGGATATGAAGGATTTCTCGATTACGCCGAAGAGTACGGATATATCGTGGTGACACCACTCGGCTATATCCGCCGGGGCTGGTACGGATCGCGTCCGACCGAAGTCCCGGTGATTGCCTCGTACAGCGAACAGGATGTGATGAATGTCATCGGCCTGATGCGGGATGAATTCACCATTGATGCGAATCGGCTGTACCTGTGGGGACATTCCATGGGCGGTGCCGGTACGTATCAGATTGCGGTCAATAATCCGTCCATGTTTGCCGCGCTGGCCGTTGCGGCACCGGCTCCACGTGCTGATCTGACACCCACTGTCTTGCAAGCGGTACGCGACATTCCCATTCTGGTTTTACAAGGTACGCAAGACGAACTGGTGCCCGTCGAGCAGACCCGATTGTGGGTGGCCGGCATGCGCGGCATTGGCATGCAACACATCTATGTTGAGCTGGAAGGTGCTGATCACACTGACTTTATTGCTCGTGACCGCAACAATATGCGCAAGATCATGAGCTTTTTTGACATGGTCGGCAAGAAATAACCCTGCAAATAGCAAAGCATGTGTGCTTTGAAGAACGTAGGCGAGGCCGCTAGTGCAAGGCAAAAACAGGCACAAAAGCGCAGTTTACAATGAGTAAATGAGCATTTTGGGCCTGTTTTTAACGCCGCAATAGCAACGCAGGTAGTTCTTCACGCCGGCCATTCGGGCCATGATTCTTCTAGGTGCTCATAATCCAGCCACGGCACCTTGTGTGACGTCCAGATTGCACGCAACGGACGGACACCCGGATCATCATCGAGTGTTGCAACACGCACGATCATATAAGGCATGGCCGGCTTCTCAGCCACCAGTTGCGACCCGCACACCGAACAGAAGTGGCGAAGTTTGCCGGGTGAAGACTCGTAATGAGAGAGCTTGTCCTCTCCCGCCAGCCATCTGAAATGTTCACGCAAGGCAACACCCGAGGTGTTAAACGCCGCCGCGTTCGCCTTGCGACAGGTGTAACAATGGCAGTGACTCAAGGGTTTATCAAACGCGTCAACTTCGTAAACAACGGCTTTGCACAAACAACTGCCTTTCATACCTTTGCTCCTGTATCCACCTTGAACCAGAATTCTATCTCATCGGTGTCTTGATCAAATGTCGCAGCATGCGGCACAAAGGCTGGCACGTGATACCAGGCACCACAGCCATGGCGGGTGGTTTCGCCATTCATGGTAAGAATCAGTTCACCCCTGATGATGACACCATAGTTGTCGGTATCGTGTTGATGCTCCGCAATGTGTGTGCCGGCTGTGTACGATGCCAGCAGCACGTCAGCGCCTTCGGCAGCCAGTTTGAAGGCATCAAAGCGCCCGTCGTAAAGCGGCAAACTGCGAAATCTGTCGGGGTATTGACCTGCCATGGGATTGTTCCGAGAGTGTGCGTGTCACTGGAGTTTACACTAGGACTTCCGCGTTAAAAAACCAGCCGTTTGCATCAAGTTTGTTTTGTGACCCGATTCTGGTTTATTCTCAGACCAAGTGATCAGGATGGCTTTTACCCAAAGCACCTGACAAAAACCGCAGGATAGCGGCTTCAACACCCCGAAGCCGCCATTCTTGCTGATGACTTACCCAGTCTGACCGCGGTGGAGAACGCCAATGTGCCAAGTCACACAACGCAACACGCCTTATTGTTTTTTGGATGCCCAGGGCCAAAACCTTGAGCCCTTGCCTGCTGATATTTCCCTTGATTGGTTACGCGCCGCTTACCGGCACATGGTATTGATTCGTGCGCTCGACAAAAAAGTGGTTGCTCTGCAACGTACCGGTCAGATGCGCACCTATCCGTCGTGTCTGGGGCAGGAAGCCGTTGGAGTCGGGATTGGTCTGGCTCTGCAGGAA
>JAUSPW010000625.1 GCA_030652635.1 Pseudohongiella sp.
TCTGCATTTTTTCTTTGCGATACACCTTGCGGTCTTGCGCCTGTTCAATCTCATCAATTTTTTCCTGAACGGCCTCGTTTACAACCGCCGAAGGCAACAGACGCTCCTCTTTGCGCAGGCAAAACATGACACAGTCGCCAAGACGATGGCTGAGCATGTCACCCTCGCGACCCAACGGACTTACCCAACCGACTCGAGCGGCTTCAGACTTGCCGCAAGGCTGAAACGTCTGAGCCGCCAACTGATCTTCCAGTGTTTCCCATGGCATCACAAAGTCTTCAGATAATCGGTAAAGTCGGACAGTCTTGAACCACATAACAATATCCTGTAGCACTATTCAGTTTTATAAAATGGGGCCGGATTGTAACTCAAAGCAATGATGAAATGCTGCCTGACGTTTTCGCAATTCGGCCTGCCTCTGCCAATTGCATGAGCAGTTGTGCCTAAAAGATCACCAGAGTAACCTAGCATCTGTCGCTTCATCACAATAACAAGAGGTTAGACCAGCATGGCTCATCGCGCTCCAAATACGCATTTATTTGTTAACAAACTCTGGCAAGGTGTGGCAGCTCTTGCCATCACTGCCAGTGTTGCCTTCGGCCATGCGGGTTATGCCGATACCAGTTGGCCACTCAAAGCAGATGGCGCTGCTGCCGCCGGCTTTTCAGCAGACACCATCGAGCGCCTTGATGCAGCGATGGAAAAAATTGTCAGCGATCAGGATGTTGCCGGCATGGTCTGGTTACTGGCCAAAGATGGCAAAATTGCCACCTTTGAAACGGCAGGTATGTCATCCATTGAAGACAACAGACCCATGGAGCAGGATGCCCTGTTTCGTATCTATTCCATGACCAAACCGGTTACCGGTGTGGCATTGATGATGCTGCATGAGCAGGGTTTGTGGGATTTTGATGATCCGGTGAGCAAACACGTGCCGGAGTTGGCGAATCTGCAGGTGATGGTGCGGCACAATGAAGCCGGTGAGATGGAGTTGGTGCCTTTGACTCGCCAACCCACGATGCGTGAATTGCTTAACCACTCTGCCGGTTTTGGTTATGGCCTCAGCGGCAACGATCCAGTCAACAACATGTTCCGCGACCGCGCTGTGCTTGCCGCAACAGACCTGAATGACATGATCGCGCGCCTGGCAGACATCCCGTTGTTATTCCAGCCCGGTGAGCAGTGGTATTACTCTGTTGCGGTGGATATTCAAGGCTACATTGTTGAGAAACTCAGCGGACAACGCTTTGGTGAGTTTCTGGATGACAAAATTTTCAGTCCACTGGGCATGAATGACACGGCTTTTTTTGTTCAAGAATCTGATCGCACACGCTTTGCAGATGTGTATCGTTGGGATCGCGAACAGAACAAACTGATGCGCAATGAAGAGCGTCCCGACCGCCCCAGCTATTTTGACTCAACGCGGCTCGAGTCCGGTGGCGGTGGACTGGTGTCCAGCACACACGACTATGCCCGCTTCCTGCAAATGTTTATTAATGGCGGCGAACTGGATGGCGCCCGGATTATCAGCCAGGATTCCATTGACATGATGCGTGTGAACACCTTGCGGGATGGTTTGCTGTTGCGCGGCTCTGATACCAGCCCTGGTCAGGCAGGACAGGGTTTTGGAGTGGACTTTGCGGTCATTTTTGATCCAGCAGCGGCCAACAGCCCACAAGGGGAAGGTACCTATTACTGGAGCGGCGCTGCTGGCACTTGGTTCTGGATTGACCCGGTGAATGACATGTACTGGATTGGCATGATTCAAAGCCAGGGTGGCAATCGTCCCGGCGCTGCCAACATGCGGGATATCGCGGTGGATATCATTTATGCTGATCCCAGCCTGAACTAGATCGTTGTCTTAACACTCAGAACCGATATCGCAGATTCAGCTTTGCGGTTCTGGGCTCAAAGATATGAAAGTGCCTATCCAGTATAGGATCCAGTCCAGCATCCAGCTCTGACTTCAGCCGGGATTCATAGGCGTACTCTATATCCCGGTCCGCTGAGTCAAACAGATTCAACACATCCATTGAGATATCAAACTTATCATTCAGACGGTAAGCAATACGCAAATTGGCCAGCGTGCTGGCATCGGCTTTGAGTCCTCCATCCAATGGATAATCGTCGAAGTGGCGCAATCGTAAATTAAAATACAGATCATCGGTCAACTGGGCGTTGACGCCCGCGCTCAATACATGTTCCAGAGCACCAGGGATATCACGTGAGCCGTCCAGTGCCTCATCAAATCGTGCCTTGGACCATGCGTACTCCAGATCAAACGTCCAGGTACTGTTGAGATAATAATAAGCCGTCAGTTCCAGCCCATGTCGCTTGCTGCCAACACCGGTATCTTCAGTACTGCCGCTGTCGCCCACAAATACCAGCTCAGAATCAATTGCCAGGGACCACAGCGCAATGGATGCATTCAGCTGGTCGTTCAGGTAGGTGCGCAATCCAAACTCAAATCCTCGGGTATCCACCAGTGGATCAACTTGGTCTGCCGCCTCTCCACTGACCGGATCGACTTGTATCGTGGTGCCACGAGCGTCATTGCTGTGGAACCCCTGACCTGCATTCACGTACACCTCAATGGTATCGGAAAAAGCATAACTCGCTCCCAGTGAGGTAGTGACAATGCTGTCGTTGGCGCTGCCCCCGTTTAACATCAACGATGGTAGAAAGGCGGCCTGCAGCGGTGTGACACGGAAGTCGTAGTAGTCATAGCGCAACCCCATGGTGGTGCGGAACCTTTCAGTCCAGCGCAGCTCGTTATCCCAATAAATGCCAGTACTCCACTGATCGACCGCATCCGTGCGGTATACACCCGTATCACGGCGCGCCTGACTGCGGAATACGCCGACTTCACTGATGTTGTCAGACCGAAGCTGCGACCCCAGGGTGTTAACAACGGGCAATGCACCCCAACGACCCGTCTGAGTTCTGGCCACATCCCAACCATAGATTTTACGGTCATCCAATTGGTGGTGTTGATCACCGTCAGGCTCTACAAAGTAGGTAAAATTTCCCCACAGATCCATGCCGTAGTCGATAGCATAGACACTGCCAACCCACTGAACATCAGCCGCTTGCCGTGACCATTGCGCTGACACGCTGTAGCGGTGCGATTGCCCGCCTGTGGTGGTATCAATGGATCCAAACTCAGAGATAAAACCCTGCTCAACCGCGCGTTGGGGTATCTGATCCGCCGAGTTCCAACGATTGTGGTAGCCCATAAACGTCGCGCTAAAGTTGTTGTTGCCTTGTTGCCACTGCTGCTTGAGCCAGAGATTCTTGCGTTGCAGATCGGTATTTACATCATCCCAATGGCCGTCCGTTGTTTCGCCTTCAAGACCATACAACAGACTGCTGCGTGCGCCGGTCGCCACCTGCCCGGTTGCCAACACACGATTCCAACTCTCCTGGCCAAAGTCAGAGCCCAACTGGATAGTATTGTCACGCAGACTGTTCGCCACACTCAGGCGTGCGGTGCCTGTCCCGGAGAAATCTCCCGTACTTGGGTAATAGGAGCCTTTCTGGTATTCAATCTGGCCAATCAGCTCGGGGATAATAAAGTTGAGATCGGTGTAACCCTGACCATGTCCGTGGGTGCGCATGTTAACCGGCATGGCGTCAATCAAGGTGGCAAAGTCATTGCCATGGTCCAGATTAAATCCACGTAGATAATATTGATTGGCTTTGCCAGGCCCGCTGTGCTGACTTGCCACCAGCCCGGGCACTGTTTCAAGCACTTCGCCCGTGCGCAACAACGGTCGGATCGCCAGTTCATCTTGGGTGACGATACCTTCCGAAGCCGTAGAGGCCTGCCCTACCAGGTTCATTTTCCGACCCAGAATGCGGATTTCTTCTACGGGTGCAACGGTGTTGCTTTGGCTGTTATCCGTGTCTTGAGCAAATGACGCACTCGTGCAAATCGACACAATCGCACTCAGCACCACTAAAGATGACAGGCTGTTCAACTCAATTCTTGTAAAATACCGCATATCTGCCTCGCTGACCGTTTGTAGAAACTCAAACCGGTGAAGGCCTGCGATTATGCGCAGACTCATGACCACGTAGATATAACTTATTGTTTTTAAACTGTTAAATTAACGTTAACGGTTTGTTAATAATTGCATTTTCTCAGGATTATCAACAACGCTGAAAGCTACACTTCTTGGGCGCTTAAATTTAATTCACATATCGTATTGACTTTATAAAAAGCAAGCGTACGATTTCGCACCTTGAACTGTCAGGTCGCCTCTCCAAAGAGGTGACAAATTGACCATTTAAACGCAGAGTTATGTACATGACGTCTTATTACACACATCACCAGCAAGCACTCAACAGCGGCTCAACCCAGCTGTCGTCCATGCCATGGGCGCAAATTACCGTGGCCGTGCAAGTGTTTTCAGTGATGGTGTGCAATCGCAAGCTGCGTGATGAGAAGTTGAAATGGGAGGTCTGCCTGACCTGAGATCTGAATCAATCAGATAACCAGCCGGCAAATACAAAGGCCTCTGAATTTCAAAAGAATTCAGGGGCCTTTTGCATTCTGGGGCTTAAAACAACGAAACACTTTAAAAGGAAATAGATCTGCTCAAAAAGCGGAGTTTGGTGACGCCTTAACAAGAGTCGGCACCTGGAGCCACAACATGGAATATCGATTGCGAAGGAACATAAAACTCGTTTACGGATTGGCATTTTTTCACGCTTTTATGCTGATTGTGCCGGTACTGGTACCCTTTTTCCAATCCAAAGGTCTTGATCTTGCGGAAATTTTTTACCTGCAAGCCGTGTATGCCGCCGTCATTGTGCTGCTGGAAGCACCCTCAGGTTATTTCGCCGATGTGATGGGTCGGCGACTTGCCTTGATTGTTGGCGCTGCCGCGCATGGCCTTGGCTATTTCTGGCTTAATTTTGCCACGGATTTTTGGGGCTTGATGATTTTTGAAATCATCCTGGGCGTCGCCATGAGCATGATGTCTGGCGCTGACCTCGCTTTGTTGTACGACAGCGAGCAAGCGCTGGCAAACGCTGAGCAAGAGCATACACCCAGTCTTGCCAACCTTGGTTTCACCAAATCAGTGGCTGAAGGAACGGGCGCATTATTGGGCGGCGTACTGGCAATGTGGTCGTTTGACCTGATGATATTGATTCAGTCACTGACCGCGTGGGTCTGCCTGTGGCTGGCATTATTGGTGATGGAACCGCCCCGCGATGGCGTGATACATGATCCTGCGGGCAAAAACTCCCAGCATGCAGTCAGTATTCGAGAAATCTGGCAACATCTGGCTAAAGGCGACCCGATTCTGAGACGCGTGTTCATCGCGCTGCCGCTGTACAGTGTTGTCAGTATCAACGTGACCTGGTTGATACAGCCCTACTGGGACAGCATGGGTTTGTCACTGGCGATGTTCGGGGTATTGTGGTTTGCCCAGAGTCTTACTGTAGCGGTTGCCAACCGATGCGGCTACGCCCTTGAAAAGAAAACTGGCGCTGTTTTTGCGTTGTTTGTGATCGGTGTATTGCCCTTATTGGGCATCTTTGGCATGGCGTTCGGTAGCAACTGGATCGGAATCGGATTTGGGTTTGTGCTGTTTTTCAGTCGCGGCTTGTATCAGGTCATTCTGGTCAATGCGCTGAACAGGCGAATCCCCGGGAAATTCAGGGCAACACTGAACTCATTAAACAGTCTGTTGTTTCGATTTGGTTTTATTGTGACCGGGCCAGCACTGGGTTTTGTTGCAGATCACTACAACATACAAACGGCGCTTTTGTTGATTGGTGTGTTTTCGGCATTGTGTTTTGTATTGATCACCTTGCCATTGATCAAAGCAGTTCGCACACTTCAGGCGGCAGCGGTCTGATACACTTTGCAAAAAGGGAGATTGAGATGTCAACAGCGGAAAAGCAAGCAGACAGCAAACCAGAACGTCCGTCGATTGTTCTGCTCATTGCACTGGGTATGCTGAGTACGCTGGTTGCCGTGGTGTTTGCCAGACTGGCTTACGGCCTGGTATTGCCGTCGATGCGCGAAAATCTTGGGCTAAGCTATGCCCAGGCGGCCAATCTCGGAACTGTCACTGCGATTGGTTATTTGTCAGTACTGCTGTACGCAGGCGTATTTGCAGGTCGACACGGCAGCAAAAAGGCAATTTTGCTGGGAATGTTGTTTGCCTGTGCAGGATTTAGCGGTCTGAGTGTCAGCACAAACTATGGTTTGTTGATGATGTGTATGGTGCTGCTCGGCTTTGGCACCGCCTTTACGTTTACACCATTGATCTCTTTGTTGGGCAGTTGGTATCCAGACCGGCGCGGCTCCGTGATTGGATTTGCTAACAGCGGCGTAGGCATAGGCATGTTGATCAGCGGTGCGTTGGTACCGGCGTTAACCCAAGCCAATCCAACTGAAGGATGGCGGCAGGTCTGGATGATTTTCGCCCTCAGTGCCGCCATCACAGGCTTATTGATTGCCGCATTTCTGCGTAGTCCGCCAGTCTCTCAATCCGGGAGCAGCCTGAAACAAGGATTACTCAGCGTCTACCGAAGCCCACACGTGGTGATCATGGGGCTGATTTACGGCATTGTGGGCCTGACCTACATCGTACAAACCTTGTTTATGTACAGTTTTACATTAGCGTCGGATGTTCCAGCCATCACCGCAGGGCGATTGGTGGCTTTGATGGGGATCATTTCAGTTTTTGCAGGCCCCGCATGGGGCGTAGCGGCTGACCGCATCGGACACGCCAATGCTCTTGTCATCTGCATGTTGATGGCAATGCTAGGCAATTTGCTGCCTGTTATCTGGTCTACAACACCGGTATTCGCCCTGCACTATATTTTGATAGGTTTGTCGATCAGCGGACTATTCACGTCGATTCTGGCGGCATCAACCAGCACGGTTCAACCACAACTCGCTGCCATGGCGGTGAGCTTCGTCACCGTGTTTTTTGCGTTGGGTCAATTGATCGGTCCCGCTGTTGCAGGCGTATTGATTGAGTGGCAACAGGATTTTCGCTTGAGTTTTGGTTTGTGCGCTGCGCTGCTACTCCTTGGCACTGCGCTCAGTCATCGCAGCCGACGGTTTTTGATACAACGCAGCTGAGTGGCTGTTACAAACGATTACAAAGTTTGGACGACATACAGACAATTGATGGTAACAATAATGCGCGTTATGCCGATAACCAACGCGTCGGCAATAGTTCCACCACAATCGAGAGAAGCATTTTGCAAACTATCCCTGTCACGAATACCCTGGATGTGCGAGAACCCGGCTGCAATCAGTGCCGGGATCAAGACCACCAAGCCTTTGAGCTGAGCTTTGCATTTCAGCCCATCGTGCGTGCCAGCTCGCGCAGCATAGTGTCGTACGAAGCACTTGCACGCGGACCTCAGGGACAAGGATTTGCCTACGTAAAACAGCAAATCAACGACAATAATCTTTACCATTTTGACCAAACCTGCCGCGTCAAAGCCATAGAGCTGGCTACCCGATTAAATCTGAAAGTGGCGCTGAATATCAATTTCACACCCAATGCGGTGTATCGACCCGAGACGTGTATCAGAACCACCCTTGCTGCAGCAAAAAAATATGGATTCCCGGTTGAGAGTATCCATTTTGAAGTTACCGAAAGTGAGGAAGTGCAAGAGAAAAGCCATCTGTTTGACATTATTGCCGCCTACAAGAAACTGGGCTTCACCACGGCAATTGATGATTTTGGGGCAGGGTTTTCAGGCTTGAATCTATTGGCAGAATTTCAGCCAGACTACATCAAAATTGACCGCGCATTGATTGACCGCGTCGATCAAAAACCTGCCAAACAAGCCATTATTCAAGGCGTTTTATTGACCTGCAAAATGCTCAATATCGGCGTATTGGCCGAGGGTGTAGAGCGTAGAGAAGAATACGAATGGCTGTGCAGCAAAGGTGTTGATCTGTTTCAAGGTTATTACTTCGCCCGACCAGGTTTTGAGCAACTGCCCGAGGTTGCAGACTCGACCTTCTGACTAGAGACGCCCCGCCCGCTCGAAAAGAGCAGACGGGGCAATCGATGAACTCACAAGCGCATCATCACTGATGAGGCATGTTGTCAGAACTGAAGCAGTGCTCTGGCATACAGACGACGACCCCGCCCATCAAACGCGGCAGCATCATAGTTCAGCGAGCCATTGTAGTGGAATGGCAGTTCCGCATTAAAGGCATCCAGCATACCTACGGTGAACACCGAAGTACCAAAGCGGGTATCGGCCCATTCATGCACATAGTTATACTGGAGATCAACACTGGAAAAGCTGGTGATCTTCTCGTTAACAATGGACCGTACATAGTCATTGCCGTTTTCAAAGGTATCCGCATACTGCAGATTGTCGTAAGAACCGATAAAACGCGTAATGGCGGTGACCGAATGGGTCAGGCTGTTGCTCGACCAATTCAGTGAGAAATTTCCTTTTTTGTCAGGCAATGAGCGCACCAGCAGACCATCACCCGTGGTACCGGCAGCATCAAACAAACCGGTTTCACGTAAGCCTAACTCAAGCCCCGGAACATCCTTGAGCGTGTACTGGTTGACATAGGTGAAATCCATACCCACACGGATTCGCCCAAAACCGGTTTCCCATCGATATCCCATCTTGAGATCCACGCCATCAGAAATCACACTGCCTGCATTGATGGCCTTGAATTGTATGGTGGTCAACCCCGCCGTTGTGCTGCCCACGGTCCGAACGACACCGGGCACCATATACGCGCGCGGATCGACAACGCAATCCATACGAGAAAAGGGCACTGTTGCACGCGTGGCCGTGCGATTGGATGGGCTCTCAGGATCAGTGCCATCCCTCGCCGCCAGAGCAACTGGATCGCAAGGTGTGTATGGACTGTATCCTTCATAAACGCCAGAAGGACTGGATGGGATAGTGCCATTAATAACGTATTTGCTCGTGTCGCCGACAACGGCATTAAACGCCTCGATCTCGTGTGCGATGGATGCAATGCCCGGTTGCGGCATCACTCGGTCCTTGACTTCAAATCGCCAGAAATCAGCATTGATACTTAAACCTTCCATGCGACCACTGGGAGTCCAGATAAAACCGGTGCTGTAGGTATTGGCATACTCATTGCCAATATCTGGCGCCGGTGAACCTGCCGTGTAGCTGCTGTTAGGCAAAGCATTTTCATTGTTTGCCGCCAATAAGCCGGATCTGACAGCAATGTTGCGTATGGGGTCACGGAATGTGGTGGAACTTGCCTCCAGCCCCTCCAACTGCACACCGATATTGGGCGCGCGGAAGGATTGCGAAAACGATGCCCTGAGCAACACTTCATCCACCGGACGCCAACTCAATGCCACTTTGGGTGTCAGCTCGCCACCGATCGTCCCGCCGTAATCTTCATAACGCACCGCCAACTGGCTTTCTACCCGGTCCCAGAAAGGCAGCGAAAATTCAGCAAAAACAGCTTTCACATTTCGGTCGTGATCATAATTGAAAATGCACTGCGCACACTCATAGTTATTGCTGACATAGTGGAACCGGTTGGGGACACCGTTGCTGTCGTAACCTAATATGGCATTGGGCAGGCCAGGCAAATTGATTGTCGGCGCTATCGACTTGTTGTTCTGCATGCGGTACTGAGCGCCTACTGCCATTTGCGCCACGCCGCCGCGC
>JAUSPW010000670.1 GCA_030652635.1 Pseudohongiella sp.
AAGAACTGATCGACATGATGGATAAAAATTATATCGGTTGGGCAAACTACCTTGCGCCCTTAGTGATGGGCGGTCGTGCTGAGTCGGTTGCCGTCAAGGAATTAACCACCAGCTTTTGTTCCACGGATCCGCTGGTGGCAAAAACCTTTGCCAGAGCGACGTTTTTTTCTGACTACAGAGATATTCTGCCCAATTGTCAGGTCCCGACGCTGGTATTGCAAAGTCTGGTTGATCCGCTCGCGTCAGTCAGTGTTGGTCAGTTTGTGGCGGATCGATTGCCGCGTGGTACTTTGAAAGTCGTGGATACCCAAGGCCATTGCATTCACATGACTGATCCTGCGTTAACTGAGGCTGAGATCCGTGCGTTTTTGAGCAACAACTGAAAAGATGTGCCAGGTGTGAGATGAGCCATCCGGCGCCACACCCGACAGTTTATGCTCGGTGAACGACAGGATTTTAAAACCCTGAAAACGTGTTTTCACTTGTACGTCGGTGAGTACCAATACATCCTGCCACCAGGCATCTTTGTTGTAATTTGGCCCCGCCATGGTGTCGTCGGGGCCTAGAAATGAACCACAAAATATGCCGCCAGTCACAAGTGCTTGTGTTATCCGCTGCCATACAAAATCGAATTCGTGCGGAGGGCAAAAGAACAGGCTGGCGTCAGCAACCATCAGCGAACAGGGTGGGTAAGAGAAGCTGCTGAAACTGGCTTGGGTCAGGTGAACTTGTTTGTCTGACTGAAAGCGCCGCTGGCAACGTTTGATGGATGCCTGCTCAATATCAAATCCGTGTACTTCAAATCCTTCGCTGCGCAGAAAGGCTATGTCACTGCCGGCACCGCATCCGCAGTCAATGGCGATGCGCGGGGCGCCCGCCATGGTGACGGCATACCTGAGATCCGCGCGCACCGGACGTTGTTCAGTCGCATCAAAATATTGCTGTTTTTCGTTGGACAGCATGAGGCCGGCCTGTTCAGTGTTGATAAGAATCGGTTAACTCAAAAACCATGGTCTGTGACCTGAGCGCTGAACCCGCCCGTAACTCCTCAACATCACCGGTCGCAACAAAGCCGAAGGACTTATACAGACTCACAGCCGCATGATTGTTGGTGGTGACACCCAGCGTGATGCACTTGCAGTTCATGTTTACTGCCCACGTTTTGATTTGAGCAAGCAGGGCTTTAGCGATGCCTTTGCCGCGCATCTCCGGTGAAATCCACATCTGATAAACGTGAGCCACGCTCACATCAGCACGATGTATGACACCGCATGCAAGGCCAACAGCGTTACCATCAAACTCGACAATCAAAGGCAACGCCAGCCCTTCCCTTAATGCCGGATTTACCCGGGCTTGCCACTCCTCATCAGTCAATGTCAGTTCGCGTTCAAACGTCGACCCAAACGCGTCCGGCGAATTTTCAAGCGAGCGCAAACGAATGCTTTTGTAGCGCTGCCAGTCGCTTGGCGTTAGCGGTCTGATGTTAGGTGTGGTCGCCATGTGTCGCAAGATAGGCTGCTAACGCTTCAGCATAGAGTTGACTTTGGGGAATACGAAGCTCCTCAGCCAAATGCTCAGCTGCTTCGAATAATGGGTCAGGGAGTGAAATGGCGATTTTCATGGGATTGATGGTATCACCGGGGTTTAACCGCCGCAATTTGCAGTGTTTGCCTGTTATCAATGCCATGATTAACTCCATGCCATGTATTGCGTTTAATATTTCCAATCGATTCATACTGGTTATAAACTGTCTGGCAGACGTCATTCCAAAAATGAGAAAAAATCATGACAGCTCTCGCAAAAGAACCCTCAACAAACCCTGACCTCGTCCCAAGCACACCTCTTCTTGCAGGTGTCCCGATATTGTGGCTGGCGGCTTTTATTGGCTTCAGCCTGTTATATATTGCGCTGCCGGGCCTCATCCCCTCGGGCTGGAGCTGGTTGTTTAAAATTATTCCGATCGCCTTGCTGCTGTTTCTGGCACTGACCAGAACCGAGGGCAGGGTGCGCACGCTGCTGGGTTTGGGTCTTGTGCTGTCAGCGATCGGAGATGTTTTGTTGGCGATGGATGGTTTGTTTGTGCAGGGGCTTGCCGCCTTTTTGTTGGCTCAGGTCACCTACACAGCGTTGTTTGTCACGCAGCGACGTTGGCAGCCCCGGCGCTTGCCGTGGGGCGCGCTGATACTGGTGTATGCACTGGTGTGTACGCTGGTGATTGTGCCGGCGGCGGGTGATATGCAGTTGCCGGTGACCGCCTACATGATTGCCATCAGCCTGATGGCGATCACCGCGGGTTTTCGCAACGATCAGCAGTTCTTGTGGGTGGCCATGGGCGCGTTGATCTTTATGATCAGCGACACACTGATTGCGGTAGGCCGCTTTGTGACGCCGTTTGAATACTCAGGCATCGCGGTAATGAGCACGTACTACCTGGCCCAATTGCTGATTTGTGTGGGCATTGTACGACACAGCGGCAGATCAGCAGGCGCTGTCACCTGATCGCCCAACCGCCACAAACCGGGAACACTTGTCCCACGAAACAGTCGGCGGCACTGCTGCACAGGTACGCGGCAAACAGCGCATCTTCGCGCGCTGACACCAGACGGCCGAGCGGTACCTCGCGACTCAGACGTTCCTGAAATTTCGGGTTGGCCTGCACCTCGGCCGGGAAGTAGGTCGGGTTATCAACAAAGTTCTGAGCAATGGCATTGACCTGAATATTCTTCGGCGCCAACTCAACGCCGACGGCCTGCACATAAGCGAGCTGGGCGCCTCGCGCGGCACTATAAGTTGAGGCGCGTTTCATGCCCTTCAGTGCTGAGGCGCTGCCAATCACAAGAATTTTGCCGCCGCCCTGTTGGTTCATCATTGGCACCACCGAGGAAATCAAGCGTGGCAGCGGGTCCACCAATGCGGCGAACACGCTGCGCCATTCCTGCTCTTCAACCGCGATGGCTGCCGTACTGGGCGCAAGGATGGACAAGTTGATGACCAACACATCAATCGGGCCCGTGTCCTGTATCAGTTTTTCTGCAGCGCCGGGTGGCGCAAGTGGCTCGGTGCTGCTGACCACCTCGGCTCCTTGCTCCGCAAATACCTCGCATAGTACAGGGCCCATAAATTCGCTCGCCTGCGTGATGAGAGCGCGCTTGCCTGTCAGTGTGTTTTGCATGGGAAATCCTTGTATTTTGGCCAACTTGACATGAGTACGATGCCCCATATACTCCAATCTTCCTGCCACAAAAACAACAGCCCAAAAGGTAACTGAGATGACCTCAATTCTGAACCGCGTGTGTAGCGCCGCCCTGATTTCCACCGTGCTGATCGGCGCGTCACAAGGCGCGCTCGCGCAAGATATTCACGGCATCTGGCGCACCGAATTGACAGAGGAAGGATACCTGGAAGTGAACATTGAAGCCTGCGATACCAACCTGCTGTGCGGCACAATTCTGCGGGCACGAGATCCGCAGGGTAATGAGCAGCCTTATGAACACACCGGAAAACGCATGATCTGGGATATGGTCGCGAGTGGTCCGACAAACTGGGTCGATGGGCAGATCTGGGACCCGCGCAAAGACCGCACCTTCAAATCGCGCCTGGAGTTGTCGGGCGACAGTCTGATGGTATCGGGTTGTGTGTTCAGGATCTGCCAGACTCAGACCTGGCAACGCCATCTATAATTCCTGGATCAATCTCCTTTTATATTCAGGAATCTCATGCGCCCGCGCTTGTATGCTCCAACTCAAAACTCAGTTCAAAACGGGTGGGATTCCGTTGATTAACCGTGAGCTGCGCTTCGATTTGTGACGCTAAGGACTGCATTAACAGCAGTCCCAGCGTTTCACCACCCGCCGTTTCATCTTTAGGAGGCAGACCAATACCGTTGTCGGAAACTGACAAAATTGCTTTGCCGTTTTCATTCAGTTTGAGTGCAACGGTCAATGTGCCGCATCGGTTGTCAGGAAACGCATGTTTGAGTGCATTTGTGACCAACTCGTTCACAATCAGACCCAAGGGCAGGCTGCGGTTCATCGACAGTATCAATGGATCCAGATCAAGCTGCAGATCTATACGGTTTCTATCTACACCAAAGGACTGCACCAGATTATGGGTGAGCGAGGTAATAAATTCGGTGGCATCTATCTGGGCAAAGTCCTGCGACTGATAAAGAATCTGGTGGATCAGCGAGATGGTTTTGACGCGGTTCTGGCTGTCACGCAAAGCTGTTCGCGCTTGTTCCCCGACCACCTGATCCATTTGCATACCAATCAGGCTATCGATGATCTGCAAATTGTTTTTCACCCGGTGATGAATCTCCGACAGCAGTGTTTCCTTGGTGAGCAGGGCAGATTTGAGTGATTTTTCCTGCTGCTTACGTTCGGTAATATCTACCACTGACGCCAGAATCATTACGCCGGTGGCGGCACGCAGTGGGTTCAAACCGATTTCGACGGGGAACTCGTTACCCTGCTTGTTCAGCGCATACAGGTCTCTGCCTTGCCCCATCACCCGGGATACAGGTTGGCCTATGTAAGCATGACGCACGTCGGGGTGATGAGCTCTGAAACGCTCAGGTACCAGCATGTCGATGTTTGCGCCAATCAGCTCGTCACGGCTGTAGCCAAACATGGTTTCAATCATGGAATTAACCAGCGTGATCTTGCCATCTTTGTCGGTCATGATCATGCCATTGGGTGCGGCTTCAACGGCAAGGTTGACCATTTCTTGCGACCGTTTTCGCTCCGTGATATCCACAATGGTCGCAAAGATAAACGCGCGCTCGCCAATGGTGATCGGGTTCAGGCCAATCTCTACCGGAATTTCACTGCCACTTTTGTGTAAACCATACAGGTCGCGGCCATGGCCCATGGCGCGTGCCTGGGGGTTCACAAAATAACTGGCACGCATGTGCGGGTGTGCGCCTGCAAAACGACCGGGCACCAGCTGCTCAATGGGTTTGCCCAGCAATTCATTACGCTGGTAACCAAACAAGGTTTCGACGCTGGAGTTGGCCAACACAATGTTGCCACCGTCATCAACGATGACCATGCCATTGGGCGCCGCCTCGATCGCAAAGTGCATCAGTTTGTCATTGTCCAACAATACTGATTGATCTTCTGATAGCAAGTGACTCTAGCCTCCTGACGGATCGGTTTGTGTGCCTGACGCTATGAGAAAGTTATGCTGTCGCAGCTGGTTTATCAGTGCCGTGGCCGACATGGGTTTGCTGAACAGATAGCCCTGCAATTCATCACAACCGGCGGCCCGCACGAAGTCGGCTTGCGCTTGTGTTTCGATGCCTTCGGCGATGACTTTCATGCCCAGTTCATGCCCAAGAACAATTATCGCGGTGGCGATGGCGCAATCGTTTCGCTCCTCTGGAATGTCCTTAACAAACGACTGGTCAATTTTCAGCCTATGAATAGGCAACAACTTTAAAGAGCTCATGCACGAATAACCGGTACCAAAGTCATCAATTGAGATGGTGACACCCAGAGATTCAATCCTGCGTAGTGCAGAGACACTGGCTTCTGAATTCTGCAAGGACGACTCTGTCACTTCCAGTTCAAGAAATTCACCGGGCATTGCATTGGTTCTGAGTGCATCGGCAACAATTTTTACAAATTGTGGATCTCGCAGTTGCATCACCGACACGTTCACGGCAATGCGCAAGCCTGTGATGCCCTCATTGACCCAGCGTCGGTATTGTCTGCACGCTTCGCCAATTACCCATTTACCGATGTCGACAATCAATCCGCTGTTCTCGGCAATCGGTACAACCTCGGCAGCAGACAGCAAACCAAACTCCGGATGCTGCCAGCGGATCA
>JAUSPW010000672.1 GCA_030652635.1 Pseudohongiella sp.
TTTCTCGCGAGAATGCAGTGCTTTGTGGCACGCCATGGGCTGAGGAGGTTTTGCGCCAGGTAGAACGCGCCATCAAGGTTGAATGGCTGGTGGAGGAAGGGTCTGATCTCGAGCCGAATCAAGCTATCGCCCGCTTTCGAGGGCCGGCACGAGCACTATTGAGTGCCGAGCGCTGTATGCTGAATTTTCTGCAGACTCTTTCTGCAACTGCGACCGTCAGCCGTACCTACGCCAAAAAGGTCGCGCATACTGATGTCAGGTTACTGGACACCCGCAAGACCCTGCCAGGATTACGGACTGCACAAAAATATGCCGTACGTGTGGGCGGGTGTTTTAATCATCGCATGGGCCTGTTTGATGCTTTCCTCATCAAGGAAAACCATATCAGCGCATGCGGCTCTATCGGGCAGGCCGTCGCAACCGCGCGCCAGATTGCGCCTGGTAAACCTGTAGAGGTGGAAGTTGAGACGTTTGCAGAACTTGATCAGGCCTTATCCGCCCAAGCGGACATCATCATGCTGGACAATTTTAGCCTGAAAGATTTGAAGGAGGCTGTGCTCATCGCACGGGCATACCCAGGCGCGAACTGTCGTCTGGAAGCGTCTGGCGGGATCAATGATCAAACCATGGTGGCCGTTGCTGAAACGGGTGTTGACTACATCTCCATGGGCACATTAACCAAAGACGTGAAAGCGATCGACCTGTCCATGCGGTTCGAGCGCTTCAACGCCTGAGGTAATGCCTGTCAGACACTCAGATCAATTGCCGGGCGGGACAACAGAGATATCAGCCATACTGCCATTGCCGTAATTCAATTCAGTATCGCCTGCCGGGTAACCTACCAGAGACAAAATATGAGCAAAAACAATCTCGTACTCGCTATCCATCATTGAGCCGGGGGTATCTGCTGGCATATTGACCAGAATCTCTTCGAACATATACTGCAAGGGTTGATTGTTTCGGTTAGTAAACGCAGTTTTGTAAAAATCAGCATTGTGGCAAGCACCGCAACGACGCTCATACAGCTCTTTGCCCGCAGCAGCCTGCTCGACCGTATAGACACCATCTTTGACTGTTGTTGACTGTGCACTGGCATAACCACCGACCAGTACAGCTGCTGAAACCGCCAAAACTGCTACAACTGTGTTTTTTACTGCTTTCATCTTTGTTTACTCCGGTACGACTGGTACGTTCTCGAGTGATCTCTTGCGGCTGTGTCCGATTATTTGGGTCAGCAGAATCAGCTTAATATCAATGTGCTGAATGCCAGCTTAACAATCTTAGCCAGTGATTGAAGTGGCGCTAATGTACCAAATTAACGCCCCTGCGCAAACCCGCTTGCCCAGAACGCCCTCAACATAAACCGCTGGCAAGGCATCCCGAATCAGCATCAGTACTCCACAGCAGGGTGCCGCTGCTGACGACCCCTCTCAGTATGTAGTTATCATTCTCTGTAATACCGGCATGCAAACCTGTTGGTGTGACAGTTACCAGAAAATCGTCCTCGTCCATACTGACATCGACACTTTCAACCTGAGCAGAGACCGACCATCCATCTTGCGAGGCAATTGAGGTGCAAGCTTCGGGTCCACGTGTTTGCACACAAATATCCACACTTGTTCTGGCAGGTGCTGCCGCAGACATTAGTTCTGCGTAAGTGGCACGCGCGGCATACCCTTGGTACGACGGCAGCGCCACGGCAGCCAATATGCCAATAATGGCAACCACCATCATCAGTTCGATCAAAGTAAAACCACTATTGTTGCGTTGATACATCTGTGCACCTCCTTGTGCATGTTGACTGGCTCACTTGAACTGTCCGTCAGGGGCAGCTCGCTCAGATGGTATAGCAGAGCCTGTTACAGGCTGCTATAAAACTGTGAAGGAGGGGCAAACAATGCTGGCAAATCGATTACCTGACATGTTGATTGAACACGGTCTTATGACGCCGCCTATGATGGAAAGTACACTCGCCCTGGCGACTCGGGAACAGCTCCCACTCATCAGTTTGTTGATCAGACAAGGCAACATAGACACCTTAAAACTGGCGCAACTGATTGCGCGTGCGTTTTCATGTCCCCTGTTTGATATCACATGCCTGAACAATACTTCCCTGCCGGAATTCAAGCCATGGATGCGATTATGCCGAGCATTGCCCATAGCCTGGAAGGGTCAGGTCGTTCACCTTGCAATCGCGGATCCTGCATGTCTGGCCACCCTGAGTGAGCAAGGGCTTTTTGCCAAGCAGCACATACAACCGGTCATTGTTGATGGCTTAAAACTGGATCACATTCTTAATCAATTGGATGGGCAGTCAATTGAGCTGCACAGCCACCTGGCAGCCGACTCATCGACGCAGGAATTGACTGTTCTGATGAATGATCCTGTCGAAGAAGATCCTGCACAAACCTCTGATATCAATGAAACGGCCAACGAGGCCCCGGTTGTGCGATTTGTAAACCAACTGTTGCTGGATGCAGTCAGGCTACGGGCGTCAGATATTCATATTGAACCTTACGAATTGTCCTGTCGCATCCGACTTCGTATCGACGGAATTTTGCGAGAAAATTCCAGAACGGCAGCAAGGCTGGCAGCTCGACTGGCTGCACGGCTGAAAGTAATGGCGTCGCTGGATATCAACGAGAGACGACGCCCGCAGGATGGGCGGATACGCCTTAAGTTAACTGACAAGCGCTTTATTGATCTACGAATCAGCACCTTGCCCACACTGTGGGGCGAAAAAATTGTGTTACGGGTGCTGGACTCGACCGGCGTCATGATGCCCTTAAGTGCGCTTGGATTCAGCCAGACACAATTACAACTCTACCGTAAAGCGCTCAGTAGTCGGCAGGGCATGATACTGGTAACAGGTCCTACCGGGAGCGGTAAAACTGTGACCCTGTATAGTGGACTTGGGCATTTGAATGCCATCGAGCGCAACATTTCCACCGCAGAAGACCCTGTTGAAATCAATCTTGAAGGCGTCAACCAGGTTGCTGTAAACCGTCGCAGTGGGCTGGACTTTGCAACGGCACTGCGTGCCTTTTTGCGTCAGGACCCAGATGTGGTGATGCTTGGTGAAATTCGGGATCAGGAAACTGCAGACATTGCTGTCAAAGCGGCCCAGACCGGACATTTGGTGTTATCAACACTTCATACAAACAGTGCGGCAGACACAATAAACCGACTGCTGAACATGGGAATTGAAGCTTATAACCTCGCCAGTGCGTTGACCTTGATCATAAGCCAGCGCCTGGCGCGGAGGCTGTGTATCAATTGCCGTGAATGGGTAGTGTCAAGCACATTGGTATCGGATGATCTGCTGACCGACAAATTACCCGAAAAAATCTGCATTGCCAAAGGCTGCAGTCAATGTCACGAAGGCTACCGTGGCCGTGTCGCATTTGTTGAATTATTGCCAGTGTGTGCAAATGTCGCTGAAAAAATATCTACCGGAGCGGATGTGCGTGAGATTACATCGGCTGCCCGACGTGCGGGATCATCCGACTTGTTCGACAGCGCACTGGCAGCGCTGGCAGCTGGTGAGACCAGTCTGGACGAAGTCAGGCGGGTATTGTTATGACGGGCATCTCAAGCAGAAATTATTCGTGGAAAGGCAAAGACCTTAGCGGACAGGCTCAGCAAGGGATCAGTAGCGCGAGCAGTCCTGAGTTGCTGCGTAGAGAGCTCTACGTCAAAGGCATTCTGGTCACTCACTGCAAAGTATCAAAAATGCCCGCTCAAAAAATTAAGCCGCTGCGCTTGCAACCCGGCATGCTGACCCTTTTTCTCCGGCAAAGCGCAGCGATGTTACAAGCCGGCCTGCCCTTGGTGCAGGCGCTGGAGATCAGCATCGATTGCATGCCAGCTTCCCGATTCAAAGACGAAATATCTTATATAAAGCAACAGGTTGCACAAGGCAGTCTGCTTGGCGAAGCGATCAGTCTCAGTGCACTTGGCAAACAGAGTCTATTGGTCAATATGATAAAAGCAGCAGAACAGTCTGGCACGCTTGATATCACCATGCAGTCACTGGCAGATGATCACCAAAAAGCAGAACGGCTGCGTGCCCGTGTCAAAAAAGCCTTGTTTTACCCGCTGATGGTGCTGCTGGTTGCCTTGCTGGTCACCACCTTGCTGCTGGTCAAAGTTGTGCCACAGTTTGAAAGCACTTTTGCTGAGCTGGGCGCAGAACTTCCAGCCCTGACATTAACCGTGATGGCGCTCTCCGATTTGGCGATTGTTTACGCGCCCGTTGCCGGAGTGGTCTTGGTAGTGGCAATCCTGGTGCTTCGCACGCTGATTTCACGCAGCAACACACTACAGTTGCTCGTCGACAAAATGATTCTGGTACTGCCACTGTGCGGGTCGATTGTCCAGAACGCTTGTCTGTGCCGCTTCAGCCAGACACTGTCAGGCAGTCTGCGCGCCGGGCTGCCTCTGATGCAAGCGCTAGAGTCGACTGCTGCCGCAACCGGTAACCGCGTATTCGAGTCCGCGTGCATCACAATCAGGCACCTCATCAACGAGGGACAACCCCTCAGCTATGCGGTTCGCAAGAACAACCTTTTTCCGGTTATGATTGCGCAACTTGTCTATGCAGGTGAACAATCCGGTACGCTTGATCAGATGCTGCAAACCTGCGCCGACCGTTACGAGCAACGTGTTGACCAGGCAGTGGATACTCTGAGCAGCATGATTGAGCCGCTGGTCATGATCGTGCTTGGAACAATTGTCGCCGTATTGATGCTTGCCATGTATCTACCTGTTTTTCGGCTGGGAGCCGTTTTATGACCCTTTTGGATTTACTTTCTGCGTCTCCGACCCTCACGGTGATACTGGCTACAGTGCTGGGGCTTATGGTTGGCAGCTTTCTTAATGTGGTGATTTACAGATTGCCGCTGATGCTACAACGCGAATGGCACGCCCAATGCTGTGAATATCTGCAGATTGAGCCCAAAAAAGCGGTGGCTCAGGCTCCGGTTCCTGAACACAAAGTATTTAACCTGATGAAACCGGACTCGCATTGTCCGGTATGCAAAAAACCTGTTCGCCCCTGGCAGAACATTCCAGTGCTCAGTTACCTCATGCTGCGCGGAAAATGCAGCCAGTGCAAAACTCGCATCCATTGGCGGTATCCAGTTGTTGAATTGGTAACTGCCGCGCTTTCTGCACTGGTCGCCTGGCATTTTGGGGCGACCTGGAGTTGTGTGGCTGCGCTGATTTTCACATGGAGCCTGATCAGTGCCACCGTTATCGATATCGATCATCAACTCTTACCTGACAACATCACGCTGCCGTTACTGTGGCTGGGTTTATTGTTGGCGGCCACGCCCTTTGGTGTTGGCGTCTCCGTCGGTGACGCGGTTATTGGTGCCTGTGCGGGTTACTTGAGCCTGTGGAGTGTTTACCAGATATTCAAACTGCTGACTGGCCGGGAAGGCATGGGCTACGGTGA
>JAUSPW010000673.1 GCA_030652635.1 Pseudohongiella sp.
CATGATAAAAATCAAGACTGATGCCATGCAGCACTTGCACTGCCAGTTCGCCCATATGATAGGTTTTGGTGATGTCCTGCACGCTTGCTACGGTTTGTCGCGCAACCACGGCTTGCACAAGGCGATCGTTTCCCATGCTGAGAGTCTGAATGCTCATCAGCTCGCGACCTGACTGCTGCTTTGACTCGATTGCCGGGGCGGCAGCAGCATGACTTCTTCACCCGCGCGCAGGCCACCGGTGATCTCAATAAATTGCTCTGAGTAGTTACCGGTCTGAACTTCTCTCGCTTCACGTCGACCCGCACGACTGACGTATACCACCTGTTTATCTTCAAGGTAGGTGACGGCCTGTATGGGCACATACACCGCATTGTCTAGCGAGGCGACCAGAATCTCGACCTCGGCGGTCATGCCCGGACGCAACCAATCGTGTTCGCCATTAATGCGCACAATCGTTGGGTACACTTTCAGATCAGGATTCATAAATGCGTTGCCGGAATCTGCCACCACCGCCACTTTGATGACCTGTCCGGTCAGGCGCATGTCCGGAAAGGCGTCAATACGCACCGATACCGTTTGGCCTTCCGCAACCCGTTGCACCGATGACTCGTGAATGTTAACCCGTACCGCCATTTCAGTCAGATCAGGAATGGTCAGAATGGCCTGACGTTCGCGCACGGTTGCGCCCTCCTGAATGGGTTCCTGATTGCCACCGCGGAAGGGCTGGCCAGTATCGGCAGAGCCGTAAACCACCAGGCCGGGACGCTGTGCGCGAATCACCGTCATGGCCAGTTGTTCATTCAGATCTGCCAATCGTTGCGCCTCAAGCTCGAGGCGTTGCACTGCGGATTTGTATCGCGCCTCAGCCTGCGCCAACTCTGCGGCTGCTTCTGCCTGCGTGCGCTGGTAGCTCATGATGGCGTCTTCGTAGTTGGCCAGTTGCTGGTCTGCATCTTTGATAAAGGTGTACTGGGTATACAGATTCAGATCGGTGATTGCCTGCTCGAGGCGGGATTCGGCTTGCAGCAGTCGTGAGCGTTCAGCTTCCAGTTCGTTAGGGGTAATAAAGTCGCGTGCCGCCAGACGCTCCTGGCCGGCGTATCGTGCCTGCGCCTGCAGACTGTTTTCTTCAGCCACCCGTACCGCTTCCTGCAAGGTGCGCAGTTGTTGTTTGGCCATGCCGTCTTCCAGGCGGTTTTCACTGGCGTAAATTCGAAAATCAATGGCTTGGCGTAGTGCCAGATACTCGTTGTCCATCAGCATTTCTGTGGCGGGTGGCAATTCAATCGCAGCGGTGCCTGCCAGCCCAATCACTTCTGGTTCGGTGTCTGACGGCCCGTCACTTCTGTCTTCTACGCGAATCAGTGTGCTTGCGTCGCCGTCGCTGCCGGCACCGCCTGCGCCAGCATTGGCTCCAGGTGCAGCGCCTGCCCCGCCTGGCGGGCGACCGCCGCCGGAACGCATTCGCTCCAGAAA
>JAUSPW010000677.1 GCA_030652635.1 Pseudohongiella sp.
ACACCGGTCGAGAACGGCAAAACCTGCTGGACATCGACACCCGCCGCATCCGCAACGGCCTGGCAACAGGTTTGCGCATCGGTCATGCCCTGCGGCCCAGTGCCTGCGTTTGCATTTCCGGTATTTACGAGCAGATAGCGCGCTGCACCAACACTGTCATTCAGGTGCTGACGGGCAATAAGCACAGGCGCGGCACAAAAAGCATTCTGCGTGAACATGCCGCTGGAGCGAGTGCCCGGCGCCAACTCAAATAACACCACATCAAGCCGATTCTGATACCGCACACCAGCACTCACAGCAGCGATTTTTACACCGTCGACCGGCAGTATCTGGCCAAGCTCATTTGTTCCCGTCGCCATAATAATTACTCTGACTCTGCTCTCTGAATTACTTTTCTAAAGCCCCTGATCTGATGTGACTCAGCTCAGACGACCATGACATTGTTTGTATTTTTTACCCGAACCGCAGGGACAAGGCTCGTTGCGTCCCAGCTTGGGCTCTTCTCGCACAAAAGGAGTGCGCTGATCATCAGATTCTGCGCCCTGGGATTCTTCAGCAGTCGCTTGCTCCATGGCAGATGCTTGGTCATGCTGCAGCTGGATTTTTTCCTTGGCACGTTCCGCTTGTCGCGCACGTTCAATGGCGTCAATCTCGTCCGGTGAGCGCACCTGAACGTGACTCAGGAAGCGAATCACATCATGCTGCAATCGTGATAACAAACCCTGAAACAAGGCAAACGCTTCACGCTTGTATTCCTGTTTCGGGTTTTTGCCGGCATATCCGCGCAGGAAAATGCCCTGCCGCAAATGATCCATGGCCTGCAAATGCTCTTTCCACAAGGTATCCAATATCTGCAATACAATCTGCTTTTCCAGCAAATGCATTTTCTCGCCTACCAGCTCGCGCTTGATGCGATAAGCATCGGTCAGCGCATCACGGATTTTCTGACGCAAAGTCTCTTCATAGAGTTTCTGATCTTCTTCCAGCCAGGTTTTTACCGGCAAATGCACTGCAAACTCGGCGCCGATCGCAGCTTCCAGACCGGCAATATCCCACTGCTCAAAAATGCTTTGCGGCGGAATGTGGCTGCTGACAACTTCATCAATAACGTCGTTACGCATGCCATCCAGCAAAGTGGATAGGTCATCGCTGGCCATGATCTGATTGCGCTGCTTGTACACAATGGTACGCTGATCATTGGCAACGTTGTCGTATTCCAGCAATTGTTTACGGATGTCAAAGTTGCGCCCTTCAACTTTGCGTTGCGCCTTTTCGATAGACTTGGAAACCATACCGTGTTCGATAGCTTCCCCACGCTCCATGCCTAGCGCCTGCATAAAATTTTTCACGCGTTCTGATGCAAAAATACGCATCAGATTGTCCTCAAGAGACAGGTAAAAGCGTGAATAACCGGGATCACCCTGACGACCAGAGCGGCCACGCAGCTGATTGTCTATACGTCTGGATTCATGGCGTTCGGTACCGATGATATGTAATCCACCTGCTGCCAGCACTTGCTCATGACGGCTTTGCCACTGCGTCTTGGCGGCTTCAACCTGTTCAGGCGAGGGATTGTCCATGCTCTGCACTTCAGTTTCCCAGCTTCCTCCTAGCTTGATGTCAGTGCCTCGACCTGCCATGTTGGTCGCGATGGTCACCACACCGGGCCGGCCGGCCTGCGCAATGATATAGGCCTCTTTTTCATGGAACTTAGCGTTCAGAACTTCGTGAGAAATCTTTTCCTTGTTCAGAAACTTTGACAACATCTCAGAGGTTTCAATCGATGCGGTACCGACCAGCACTGGCGCACCCTTGGAACTGAATTCCTTGATGTCACGCACGATGGCTTCGAATTTTTCTTCAATAGACAAGAACACGAGGTCGTTCATATCAATACGCTGCATAGGCATATTGGGGGGAATGACCACCACATCAAGATCATATATTTGTTTAAATTCAAAGGCTTCAGTGTCTGCCGTCCCTGTCATGCCTGAGAGCTTGCCATACAGCCTGAAATAATTCTGGAAGGTAGTGGAAGCCAGAGTCTGACTCTCACTCTGAATCTCAACCCCCTCTTTGGCTTCGATCGCCTGATGCAAACCTTCAGACAGACGACGTCCCTCCATCGTACGACCGGTATGCTCATCAATCAGTACAATCTTGTTGTCTTTAACAATGTACTCCACATCTTTGTGGAACAAATAGTGTGCTTTCAGCGCCGAGTGGATGTGATGCAACAAACCCAGGTTGGCAGCAGCGTAAAGACTTTCGCCCTGCTTGAGCAGTCCGTGTTGAGTTAACAGTTCTTCAAGGTACTCGTGACCCGCCTCTGTCAGTTCAACCTGACGCGTTTTTTCATCAACAGAAAAATGGCCGGTCTCAACACGCTCATCACGCTCCAGCATCATGCCGCTTTTTTCTGGAGCTGCTTCACCTTTTTCAAGTCTATTGATCAAGGCATTAATCGCGAGGTACTGTTTGGAACTGTCTTCCGCCGCCCCAGAGATAATTAAAGGCGTTCGTGCTTCGTCAATCAGGATAGAGTCAACTTCGTCCACAATCGCGAAGTTGAGCTTGCGCTGCATCTTATCTTCGATACGAAACGCCATGTTGTCGCGCAAGTAGTCGAAACCAAACTCGTTGTTGGTACCATAAGTAATTGATGCGTCATAAGCCGCCTTTTTCTCATGCGCCATTTGACCAGCGACAATCACGCCAACGGTCAGACCCAGGAACTCATACAGCGGGCGCATCCAGTTTGCATCGCGGCGGGCAAGATAATCATTGACCGTCACAACATGCACGCCGTTGCCAGCAAGACCATTCAGGTAAGCTGGCAGAGTCGCAACCAGCGTTTTACCTTCACCGGTTTTCATTTCGGCGATATCGCCATAATGCAGGACCATGCCACCAATCATCTGCACATCAAAATGGCGCATGCCCATGATGCGCTTGCTTGCTTCGCGCACAACGGCAAAGGCTTCTGGCAGCATTGCATCCAGCGTTTCGCCTTTTTCCACGCGCACACGAAATTCATCAGTTTTGGCGCGCAACTGTTCATCGGGAAGCGCTTCCAATATCGATTCAAAACTGTTGATCTGCTTGACAGTTTTTTGCAACTTTTTGAGCTTGCGCGAGTTGCTGCTGCCAAAAATGGCACTAAAAATATTAAGATTCATGATTACCCACTACGTAAGATACTGATCTATCAGGTTTGATTGTGAAGTCTAAAAGACAAGATAATCAGAGGGGTATCAATGCAGTGTGCGATGCACATAACTGGCTGGATCAATAATCCGGCCGTGCTGAAATGCGGCAACAGCGTCCGCTGGCAGTGCTGGAAGCAGACTTGATTGATAAGCAAGCAACACTTGCCGATCATTAAGATAAATTGAGGCGGGTTCTGACAAACCTTGATTGGCGACGTCAAACAAGGCGTCAGCTGAAAGTGGCGTTGCTTCTACAGAGGCAAAGTCTTGCCCAGCATACGCATCCGTCTGATCTCCACGGATAAATTCATCGGACGCAAGCGCAGACTCCTGGGAGACCAGCGAACTTGAGCCTGCATCCGCAAATGCCAGTTCGTAACCCAGATAACCCAGCGCAACTGGCGCCCCCATCAGACAGAGCGACAGAAAGCCCTTCATCCAACCGCGAATCACGATAGTACGGGTGTGTCCGTAACGCTGGTTAACCAGAATCAGTTTCATTCTTCAGGCAGCCAGTACCGGTTTAACATAAGAAATGGGTACTTGAGAATCCGAGTCAAAGGTGACCATTTCCCAGGCATCCCTGGTTTTCTCAAGTGTTCTTAACAAGGCATTGTTCAAGGCATGTCCAGACTTATAACCTTTGAACTCTCCAATCAGACTGTAGCCTGTCAGGTACAAATCGCCGATTGAATCCAGTATTTTGTGTTTGACGAATTCATCTTCATATCGCAAACCATCTTCATTCAGCACCTTGTAGTCACCAACAGCAATGGCGTTATCCATGCTTGCACCCAGCGCCAGATTGCGATTTCTGAGCTCTTCAAACTCATGCATAAACCCGAAGGTCCTGGCGCGACTGACTTCTTTTACAAACGATGTGCTGGAGAAATCGATAGTTGCTGATTTGGTATAACGTCGGTAAACCGGGTGATCGTACAGCAGGGTGTAACTGACTTTAAATCCGTCGTAAGGCTCCAGACTAACTGTTTTGTCGCCTTCCACCAAACGAATGGGCTTCAATATTCTGATGAACTGCTTAGGGGCATCCTGTTCTTCGATGCCCGCTGATTGGATCAGGAACACAAAAGGACCCGCGCTGCCATCCATGATAGGCACTTCAGGTGCGCTGACTTCTATATAGGCATTGTCGATGCCAAGACCTGATAAAGCCGACATCAAGTGCTCAATGGTCGACACCTTGACATCACCTTTGACCAGCGTTGTCGAGAGAGTGGTCTCACCCACTAGATGGGCTTTGGCTGGTAACTCCGGGCGGGACTCGATATCCGTTCTGATAAAAACAATACCATTGTTAACCGGCGCAGGACGTAAGGTCAGATACACCTTTTGACCTGTGTGCAGGCCAACACCAGTGGCTCGGATCACATTCTTGAGTGTTCGCTGCTTTAACATAGAGGATGCTGGTTCCAGGAAATTGAGTCTGAGAAGGGAGTTCAGCCTTTTCATGGGCGTGGATGATAACAAATATCAACTGAGAACCCAAACACTGAATGGATGCATACATCCCGCCAAATGCCACCAAAAAATCTCCTGAAGACACCGACCTGTGCTCGATGTCTTCAGGATTCTTACAACAGGCGCTCTGGGTCAGCGCGCTGTATCAATCAGCCTGACGGCGCAAAAATGCCGGTATATCCAGATAATCCATGTTGGTATCTGAACCGACCGCTTTGCCAAAACCATTACCCTGCGGCATGGTATGCGACATTTGTGGTCGTGGACGAGCAACTGCCGGTGCCGGCGCGTAACCGCGTGGCTCCTGACGAACCGGGGCCGGCGACGGCGCTGCTACTGCTCGAATGTTTTCCATCGCCTTAGGTGGACGCGCTTCCTGTGCACGAATCTCGCCCAGTCCGGTTGCCACAACAGTCACACGAATCTCATCGCCCATCGATGGGTCGATAACCGTACCCACAACAACGGTTGCATCATCCGATGCAAAATCAGCGATGGCATCGCCCACTTCGGTGAATTCACCCAGAGACAGACTTTCACCAGCAGTGATGTTGACCAGAATGCCGCGTGCACCATGCAAATTAACATCTTCCAGCAAGGGGCTGCGGATGGCTGCTTCAGCAGCCTCACGCGCACGATCAGGACCCGTCGCATAACCAGTGCCCATCATTGCCATACCCATCTCGGACATCACCGTGCGAACGTCTGCAAAATCCACGTTGATCATGCCTGGACGAATGATCAGATCCGCAATGCCTTGCACGGCGCCCAGCAGCACATCGTTGGCGGCCTTGAATGCCTCCAGCAACGATGCCTGTTTGCCCAGCACGGACAACAATTTTTCATTGGGGATGGTAATCAAAGAGTCAACATGGCGCGACAATTCAGCAATGCCCTGCTCTGCAATCATCGAGCGTTTTTTGCCCTCAAACGGAAAGGGTTTTGTTACCACGGCAACCGTCAGAATGCCAAGCTCACGTGCAACCTCAGCAAAAATTGGGGCACCGCCCGTGCCGGTACCACCACCCATACCGGCGGTAATAAATACCATATCGGCCCCGCGCAGGATTTCCGCGATCTCTTCGCGATCTTCCAATGCTGCCTGACGACCCACTTCAGGGTTGGCACCGGCGCCCAAGCCCTTGGTCACAGTACTGCCCATTTGCAGCAGCGTTTTAGCTTGAACGTTTGTCAGAGCCTGAGCGTCTGTATTGGCACATACAAACTCAACCCCCTCCACGTGATTGCTGATCATGTGACGCACTGCATTACCACCACCGCCACCTACACCAACCACTTTGATTACAGCGCTTTGCGGAATACTATCCAGAAGTTCGAACATATGGCCCCCTCATGTTGCACAGGTTTTTTTAAGTAAATTTTTAAAGCAGTTTCAAAAATTATTCTTGATCCAGTTTTTAATCCGTTTGATCAAAGTGAGCTGAGAATCCTTGACCGGCACCGGATTATGACTACGCACCTGATGTTGTTGCTGCTTGACACCGTAAAGCAGCAAACCAACACCCGTTGAATAAATCGGGTTACGAACAATGTCCGCCAATCCTTTTACGCCTTGCGGCACACCAATTCTGACTGGCATGTGAAATATCTCTTCAGCCAGTTCAATAACACCTTCCATTTTGCTGGTACCACCCGTCAGCACAATGCCGGCAGCCATCAGATTTTCGTACCCACTGCGCTGCAACTCAGCCTTCACCAGCGTAAACAATTCGTCGTAGCGCGGCTCAACAACTTCCGCCAGCGCCTGCCGCGAAAGTTCGCGAGCGGGTCTTTCTCCAACACCTGGCACCTTGATCATATCACCAGGACTGGCAAGCTGTGTCAGTGCGCAGGCGTACTTTATTTTTATTTCATCTGCGTTATCAGTCGGCGTCCGTAACGCCATCGCAATGTCATTGGTT
This sequence comes from Pseudohongiella sp., assembly GCA_030652635.1. Lineage (GTDB taxonomy): Bacteria > Pseudomonadota > Gammaproteobacteria > Pseudomonadales > Pseudohongiellaceae > Pseudohongiella. The sequence continues at coordinate 6,611 of JAUSPW010000677.1, forward strand.
ACCTGATCACCAGCAATCGGAATAACTGCTGTGTGACGTATGGCCCCTTCTGTGAAGATTGCTATATCAGTGGTACCACCACCGATATCGACCATACAGACACCCAGCTCCTTTTCATCATCAGTGAGCACTGCGTAGCTGGACGCGAGCTGCTCAAGAATGATCTCTTCAACCTGCAGACCACAGCGCTTGATGCATTTTTCAATATTCTGGACCGCATTGATGGCACAGGTCACCAGATGCACTTTGGCCTCGAGTCTGACGCCCGACATACCCAGCGGTTCTTTTACACCCTCCTGGGAATCTATAATGTATTCCTGTGGCAGGATATGCAGCACGCGTTGATCAGCTGGTATGGCAACTGCCTGGGCTGCATCGATAACACGATCAATATCGGCGCGGGTAACTTCACGATCACGAATCGCGACAATCCCATGGGAATTCATGCTACGGATGTGGCTTCCGGCAATACCCGCATATACCGAATGGATGCGGCAGCCTGCCATTAACTCCGCTTCCTCTACCGCGCGCTGTATTGACTCCACAGTGGACTCAATGTTTACCACCGTGCCTTTTTTTAATCCGCGTGAACGATGACTACCAATGCCGACAATATTCAGACTGCCATCCGCTTTGAGTTCACCTACAATCGCAACGACCTTGGACGTACCGATGTCCAGACCAACGATCATATTGCTGTTATCTGCAGCACTCATAATTAACCCTGCTCTCACCGACTTGCGACGGCGTCAACCGCGTCGGATTTGTTACTGACTGAAATGCCGTTGCTATAACGAAGATCTATCGTTTCAGCATTGGCCAACTGTTCTGCAAGTCCACCCTCTACGAGGCGAACAAATCTTGTAATACGCTCATCCATATCTTCTCTGCCGATACGAAGTACGGGGCCATCAATAATTTCACCGTTCCAACTGCCCCGTGCATCCACACTTACCAAGCGTAATTTCATGTCGATGCCGGACAGTAGCTCATTAAAGTGCTCATACATCGCCTGCACCATGGCCTCGCTGCCGTCCGGACCGCTCAACGCGGGTAATTCGAGTTCCGGCCCGCGCATAGTCGGGGTAAAAACTTTGCCATCTTCATTGAGCAATGCAGTCTGCCCCCACTGGGCAATCGGGCGGTGCTCATCAATCATGATGACTAATCCATCCGGCCAGACTCTGCGCACCATGGCGCGAGCCACCCATGGATTGAGTTCAAGCTCCTCGCGCAGATCCTGTACATCAACTCCAAGAAAGCCAGATTCTGTGTATCGCGCGAGTACCATCCTG
>JAUSPW010000198.1 GCA_030652635.1 Pseudohongiella sp.
TACAGAGTTGCGCGCACGCGAATGTTGCACGCGGGCATCCAGAATATTTATGGCGGAGAGTTTTGTACAGTGTGTGACAGCACACGATTTTTCTCCTATCGACGTGAAAAGATGACGGGCAGGATGGCAAGTTTGATTTATCTCAAGTCATGACCTGAAATTTCTTTCTCAACATCGCAGTTACGCTTGCCCAGCTTGAAATTTTAAGACTTCACCCTAATTAAAACGTCAATCGTTATTAAACACACGACCGATCGTGCGACTTCATTATATCGGTCAGCAGAGGTGAACTATGCGCATGGAACAATTGACCAGTAAACTCCAGTCAGCACTGGCAGATGCCCAGTCTCTGGCACTAGGGAACGACAATAATTTTATTGAGCCCGTCCACCTGATACTTGCGCTGCTTGATCAGAAAAGCGGGTCTGTTCGCCCGCTGTTATCCCAAACTGGATTTAATATCAATGAGTTAAAAGCAGGTCTGCAGGCTATATACAACCGTTTGCCAAAGGTTGAAGGCACAGGGGGCGATGTTGCCATGTCTAATGAATTGGGCAGATTGCTCAATCAGGCAGACAAGATGTCTCAAAAGAGTGGAGACAAATTCATTTCCAGCGAAACGGTCATTCTAGCGGCAATGGCCGACAAGGGTGAGTTGGGCAAACTTCTCAACAGCTTTGGAATTTCAGAAAAAGCGCTGGAAAACGCTATCAGCAATTTACGCGGGGGTGAAAAAGTCACAGATGCTGACGCAGAGGATGCATTTCAGGCTTTGTCCAAGTACTGCATTGATCTTACCGAACGTGCAGAAAAAGGCGAACTGGATCCCGTTATCGGTAGAGATGGTGAAATCCGCCGGACCATTCAGGTGCTGCAGCGTCGTACAAAAAATAATCCGGTGCTGATAGGCGAGCCAGGCGTTGGTAAAACCGCGATTGTAGAGGGGTTGGCGCAGCGCATTATTAACGGAGAGGTGCCGGAAGGCTTAAAAGGTAAAAAGATTCTCGCACTGGATATGGGTGCTTTGATTGCAGGCGCCAAGTTTCGAGGGGAATTTGAGGAACGTTTAAAGGCAGTGTTGAAGGAGCTTTCCAAGCAGGAAGGGTCGGTGATTCTGTTTATAGACGAAATACATACCATGGTTGGTGCTGGAAAGGCAGAAGGCTCAATGGATGCCGGAAATATGCTTAAGCCAGCCCTAGCCAGGGGCGAGTTGCATTGCGTTGGCGCTACCACGCTGGATGAGTACCGAAAATACATCGAAAAAGATGCTGCTCTGGAAAGGCGTTTTCAGAAGGTGTTGGTGAATGAGCCCACCGAGGAAGACACGATTGCCATACTGCGAGGCCTTAAAGAGCGCTACGAAGTGCATCACGGAGTTCATATAACTGATTCCGCCATCATTGCAGCGGCACGTTTGTCGCAGCGCTATATTCCTGATCGACAATTGCCAGATAAAGCTATTGATCTGATTGATGAGGCCGCAAGTTTAATCCGGATGGAAATTGATTCCAAACCCGAAGAGATGGATAAACTTGAGCGCCGGTTGATCCAGCTGAAAATCGAACGCGAAGCCTTAAAAAAGGAAGAGGATGAAGCCTCTCGCAAACGGCTTGAAAAATTGGCGGACGATATTTTACGTGTTGAAAAAGAGTTTTCTGATCTGGATGAGATCTGGAAAGCGGAAAAGGCTTCGGTTCAAGGTACGCAATCAATCAAGAGTAATCTTGAAAAAGCCAGGGCTGATCTGGAAACCGCCAGACGAGCGGGTGACCTGGCCCGTATGTCAGAGCTGCAATATGGTGTGATTCCTAATCTGGAAAAAACACTGGATATGTCCACGCAGGCTGACATGATGGATATGCAGCTTTTGCGCGATCGCGTGACTGAAGAAGAAATCGCAGATGTTGTCTCGCGCTGGACAGGAATCCCGGTTTCTAAAATGTTGCAAAGCGATAAACAAAAATTACTGCAAATGGAGACTGCTCTCCACAAGCGTGTGATTGGTCAGCACGAAGCCGTGGCTGCGGTAGCAAATGCGGTTCGTCGCTCACGTTCAGGGCTCTCAGACCCAAATCGACCCAATGGTTCATTCCTGTTCCTTGGCCCGACCGGCGTCGGAAAAACTGAATTGTGCAAAGCCTTGGCAGAATTTTTGTTTGATACCGAAGAGGCAATGGTGCGTATTGATATGTCCGAGTTTATGGAGCAGCACTCGGTTGCTCGATTAATCGGAGCACCACCCGGTTATGTAGGTTATGAACAAGGTGGATATCTGACGGAAGCTGTCCGTCGTCGTCCATACTCAGTGTTGCTGTTGGATGAGGTGGAGAAAGCGCATCCGGATGTGTTCAATATCCTGTTGCAGGTGCTAGATGACGGCCGTCTGACCGATGGTCACGGACGCACAGTAGATTTCCGTAATACCGTTATAGTGATGACATCCAATCTGGGCTCGGATCGAATTCAGGATCTGATGTCGGCTGGCGAGCCAGACGAGCAGACATATGAGCAAGTAAAGCGCGAGGTGATGTCGGTAGTAACGCGCCATTTCCGTCCAGAGTTTTTCAATCGTATATATGAAACAGTAGTGTTCCACCCTCTGTCTGCAGCGCAGATTAGCAATATTGCGAATATACAGATTTCATCAATAAACAAGC
>JAUSPW010000699.1 GCA_030652635.1 Pseudohongiella sp.
AAGAACCCGATGCAGACACATTACCCGCCAAGTCCATCTGACGCACTTGAAGCACTTTACTGCCATCACCTTCCACAGAGACACTGCTGCCACTGCCATCCGACCAGTTGCTACCATCCAGGCTGTACTGCCAAGTCGCATCAGACTCAAAACCTGTCACATTAATGGCGCCGTTACTGGTGATACTGTCAGACGCATTGTTGGTATCAGATGCCAGAGCCAATGAAGGCGCTGAAGGTGCAACCGTATCAAAAACGAAATCTAAAGAAACCGTGTCAGACACATTGCCGGCTACATCGGTCTGCCGCACTTGAATCGATTTATTACCATCGCCAACAACTGTAAAACTACTTCCTATGCCATCTGCCCAATTGCTTCCATCGAGGCTGTATTCCCAGGACGCGTTAGACTCCAGACCAGACACTTTGACAGTACTGATACGAGTAATGCTGTCAGACACAATATTGGTGTCATCTGCTAAAGCGATGACGGGTGAAAAAGGTTTTACCGTATCGAGCGTAAAATTCAGTGAACTTGCTTCCGACAGATTGCCCGCCACATCGGTCTGGCGCACCTGAACGATATAAGTGCCATCTTCGGTCACTGCAAAATTGCTACCGCTGCCGTCTACCCAGACATCACCACCAAGACTGAATTGCCAACTGGCACCCGACTCAAGTCCAGAGACATTAATTGTCCGATTGCTCGTCACAGTATCTGACGGGTTGTTTGTGTTTTCTGCCATTGCCAGTGTAGGCGCAATCGGCGCAGAGCTATCCAGAGTAAAGTTCAAAGCACCGGATGCGGACACATTGCCAGCCGCATCCGTCTGCCGTACCTGCAATGACTTGCTGCCATCACCCGTCAGGGTGACACTGTTGCCACTGCCTTCCGACCAGACATTACCATCCAGACTGAATTGCCAGCTGGCACCTGATTCAATCCCGCCAATTGTGACGGTACCGTCGCTGGTAATGCTGTCTGTCGCAACGCCGGTATTGTTCGCCAGGCTCACAGTCGGTGCGGATGGTCCGACGGAGTCAAGGGTAAAACTCAGCGTTGTGATATCGGAGATATTTCCTGCCAGATCTGTCTGGCGAACATGGAGGGTATTCAGACCATTGTTGGTAATCGTGACGCTGCTGCCTTCTCCGGCAGACCAGGTATTACCGTCAAGGCTGAACTCCCACCGCGCACCTGACTCAATGCCGTTGACATTAACAACGCCACTGTTGACCGTACTGCCGTTTGGGCTGACTGCCAATGACAGCGCGGGGGCGGACGGTGCACTATTGTCCAGCGTAAAACTCAAGGCCGCGGCACTTGATGGGCCGGTTCCGGGCAGGCTCTGACGTACCAGCACAGTGTTACTGCCGGGCTCAACGATGCTAAAACTGTCGCCACTACCGGGATTCCAGTTTCTACCGCCATCCACACTGAACTCCCAGCTGGCATTCGCCGCCAGATTGCTGACATTGATCGTGACTGTATTTGTCACCTGATCATTGTCAGACACACCGGAGTCTATCGCCAATGACAATTGGGGTGCTGGTGGTGGAGTATTCGGACGGGTGACATTACCTTCGTTGGTGGGCGTCTCCTCGTTCAGATTACCCGCCTGAACATTTTCAACTTCTGTATCCAGGCTGGTGCCGTTAAAACGATCAACAACCTCCTGAAGATCACCCGCATTCGCGACGTCGATGGACTGCACTACTTCGGTCTGAGTCAATGTCTGTAGCTTGAATACATCGGATAGCGCGTCGGTAAAGTTACTTTCATTGTTACTTGAAAGCTCCTCAACTGCCTGCTGAGTCTTGGTATTGATACCCTCCAGCGACTTGCCTGCTTGGTCGGACCAACGCTCAACTGAGTCCAATAACTCGGTAGAACTCTCTTCGTTGACCACACCTGCATTTTGCGCGGTCGTTTTTACCACACTCGCAACCGTTTCTGGATTGCCCAGATTCATGGTGGTGCCGGAGGATGCAGCCTGCTGAATGGCAGTGGCTAACGCAGACACTGCACCTTGGTTGCCACTAGTATTGCCCGGTGCTAGTTTGACGGTTACTGCATTAGATACGGAGATAACATTTACCAATTGGGATGTTACGGACTGCACCTTGGCTGCAATGATCTGAGTATCACGTGTTGAGTTTGTATCCAAGCCCGCCTGAATGGGATCAAATGATGACAAGTCGACTCGCGGGATATCCAAGGCGCGGAAGATGTCATCTTCCACGGCTGCTTGAGACTTGCCCGGTTGATTGGACATCATCTGTTGCACAAGCGTTGTCAGTGGGCTGATCACGGCAGCGCCACCAGGCGCAGTCATTTGCCCTTGAAAAGCCTGTCCCGTCGCGAGATCGATACCCCCTTTTCCGATCAAAATACCTTCAGGCAGCACGTCCTCATTAAATACAAAGTCACCCTTGCTGTCGGTAGTCGTGATCGGCTCACCAATATCGTGCTCACCGTTGTTGTTAACATCGATAAAAATGGTTGCGCCGGACACATATCCATCAATGGCAGTGCCCTTCACTTTGCCATCAATAAACCTGGAAATTAGCGACGTTGCCGCCTCGTTAGCGGCCAACTGTGATTCTTCACTGACACCAATACCACTGACCCACTCGCGCGCCGCAGACAATGCCTGTTTGCCGTTGTAATCGTCGGCTTTGCCAAGCGTACCCAGCAACTCACTGAATCCACCTGCACTCTCTGCTCTGTTATTCCAGACAGATGCAAGGTCGCCATCTACCGTCTCGTGCAGGTAGGCAAACAATCCTGACCAGGAATCCACACCCGCAGCGCGGAACTCAGCAACCAGTGTCTCGGCGTCCGCCAGACTGATGTTGACACCAAACCCATTCAGCGCCAGCACCTTGATGAGGCCGGGTATCCCAGTCTCAGTCTGCGCCAGCAGATTGTTCATGTAGTCGTCTACTACAAACTTGACCTGATCCCAATGCCCGTTTGTCTCATAAAGTTCAAGCAGATAGTCACGAACCTCCTCAGAACCCGGCGTGCCGGTAGCAAGGACTATAACTTTATGGACGATATGATTAGGCGTAAGGACAGATGACGACATAACAGTTTTCCGGCTGATGATTGGTACTTTTAAGCCCGGAAACAGCGATCCATCACCAGGTTTGTAAAGTCCATCGGCAAAGTAAATAAAATCTTTAGTTAAAACAGCTCGCAATTACAAATCGCTACAAACATTGCGCTCAGGGTTGTGCGGAGCACTTGTTATCCCACATCGCGCGCAGAGTATTTTCAAACTGCCCTGCAAAATATTTCGCATCAAACAATGGCGAAGCTAACACTTGATCACGCTGCCTCTGTCGCAATGCAACGAGACTCTGCAGATCCAAGGCTTTTGCTTGCGCCAGGGCCACAAAGTGATCGGCATCATCTGCCAGCCAGTCCTCGAGTCCACAGGCCGTCAACATACTGATCGCCATCCGCCACACCATGCGATCGCCCTTCAAACTGAGCACGGGGACGCCTGCCCACAGCGCTTCGGCCGTCGTTGTTGCGCCGCTACACGGAAAAGGATCCAGTGCGATATCAATACGTTGGTACGTTCTCAGAAAAACATCCCGCGCCGCAGGTCCCTCAATCGTCATTCTTGATGTGTCCAGACCCGCTGCCATCGCCCTTTGCATAAACGCTTTAGTGTATACACGTGAATGAAACTTGGACCCACGCAATAACAAGCGGGAATTGGGCACCGCTCTAAGCACTCGCGCCCACAGCGCAAGCACATTGTCATTCAGTTTATCTGGATTGTTGAGACTGCCGAATGTCACATACCCGTTTGCCACGGCTGGTGGTGCTGTCACCTCAAGCGTTACCTGCGGTGGTGTAAAACAGAGGGTGTTTTCCGGTAGTCGCCAGACTTGTTCAATAAATTCTTGCTCGGCGCCAGGTGGCACACAGTGGTGATCCACCAGCACATAGTCAATTCCAGGTGCGCCAGTAGTCCCTTGAAAACCCATCCACGAGATTTGCAAAGGCGCAGGGCGATACGCATAAACAGCCAGTCGGTTCGCAGTCATGTACCCTTGCAGATCCAACAGGATATCGATCTGATTGTTGCGAATAGCAAGGGCAATTTCGGTGTCGGTGAGGCCTCCTACGTCATGCCATTGTTTGATAAAGGGACGAATTTCTGCTGTCAGCGCATCGTGTTTTTGCACAGGATCAAACACATAAAACTGCAGTGAACTGTGTTCAAGCGCTTTTATCAAAGCCTGCATAAAGAATCCGACAGGATGATTACGCAAATCACCTGTCAACAATCCAACACGTAAATCGCGCCCCTGCTTTGTATCAAAAACTGCTGCCGGCAGGGGGCTGATAGCCGACAATAGCTGACCAAAGCGCTGCGCATGCGCTCGCCGCTTGGCAACTGAGATGTCAGGCGAAAATTGATAGTGAAACCCCAGTGCTGACATTGCGCTCAGGTTATCAGGATCGTTTTGCAACAACTGCTCGGCATAACGAAAACCTGCCGCCATGTCTCCTGTGACAAAACTGGCCTCGATGCGGGACAACTGCAATCCGATGTGATCTGGCCGTTGTTGCAGCAGAGCCTGACATCGCTCCAAGGCTGCGTCCGACATGCCGGTATTCAGCAGCTTACGAACAATGGACACCTGGGCATCAAAGTCATCAGGAATCTCGCGGAGCAACTGTTGGCTGGCGGCCAATGCGTCAACATGTCGACCGATTTTAGTGAGCGCGTCAGCCGATTGACGCAATCCTTCAAAACGGGGATTGCCGTGCAAGGCGGACAAATGGCGCGCGTATTCCAGCTGGCGCTCAGGGTTCTGCAATCGCGAGGCGTTACGTGCCGCATTTGACAAAGTTTCGGGATACCTGGCGCCCAGCTCAACACATCGGCGAAAAGCGTTCTCGGCATCGACATGTCTATCGCCCATGTACAGAGCGGTTGCAAGGTAATCCCAGCATTCCACGTTGTCCGGCGCCCCTGAGAGCAGCTGACTGAACAAGGCGACAGCGTCAACAGCTTGTCTGTTATTCAGCAGCTCGACTCCCCGCTGAATTTGATCCTTTAGCACGTGTTACTTCCCTCGTTTATTCCCTTTGGCGGCAAAACACCCGTATGATATTGACCATGATGAAAACATATTATGCACAGAACATGCCGCTTTCAGATCAGGCTAATGCTCTTCAATCACAAATTGAAGCGCTCCAAGGTCTTGAGCATGCCAGTGCTGAAAAATTACGCACCTACCAAGCTGACGCACTCAAGGCTTTAATGCGCCACGCCCATCGTTATTCTTCTTTCTGGCGCACTCGCCTTGACAAGGCTGGATATGCCGATCAAACCTCGGTCTACAAGGTATTGCAAGCGCTTGAACCTTTAACACGCGCCGACATTCAACAGCAATTTGAAGCGCTACGCGCGCAGCCACCGGAAATGGCGCGCTCTCGCGTCCGCACTGCCACCAGCTCTGGCTCAACCGGCTCGCCCGTCACGGTCGAGAAGGATATGGTGGTCTATTCCCTGTTTTATCTTGCAAATTCCTGGATAGAATCGTACTGGCATCACAGGGACGGCCGGCAAAAAATTGCCGTCATTACCATGCAATTGGAAGAAACGTCACACACGTCCTGGGGCGGGGCATTTGATGTACTGGGCTATCGTGGCCCAAGTGTGACGCGAGGTTATATGCTAGGAAATGCTGACAATCACCTTGATTGGCTGTTGCAAGAAAAGCCAGCCTACCTCAAATGCAACGCATCTATTGCTGCGGAACTTGCTGAACGCTCTTTAAGTCGCGGAGATCACTTACCCCTCGTACAAATCATGTCACAGACAGAGCGCGTTCAACCCAAGCACCGAGCCCTGTGCCTCGCTGCATTCGGCGCGCCTATTGCTGACCGTTACTCCTGCGAGGAAGCCGGTTGGCTGGCGTTTGAATGCCCTACACACCACCATTTGCATGCGCTGAGCGGCACAGTATTGATCGAGATCCTGGACGACAACAATCAACCCTGTCCTCCAGGTACCGTCGGCCGCGTGCTGATTACCAGTCTGCACAGTTTTGCCATGCCGCTGATTCGTTATGAATTGGGCGACCTGGCCGAATGGGGCCCTGCGTGTGGCTGCGGCGTGACCCTGCCTGTTATCGCAAAACTTCATGGCCGCATCAGAAACCGGGTTCAGTTACCCGGCGGCAGCTCTGCCATGCCGTTTTTGGGTGATGATCTGGGGTTCATTTCAAGCATCAGACAATTTCGCACAATACAGCACCCGGACCTGTCCTTAGAGCTTGAAGTCGCGGTATCTAAGACTCTTGATCTCAGCGAGATTGAAAAAATACATAAGATTTACAAGGCCAACGGCTTAGGTGCGCTTAAACTCAAGATTACAGAGTTACCCGAGATTCCATGGCCTGTCGGTAGAAAGCGGGAAGAATTTGTGTCGATGTATGCGCCGAATTCAGGGAATAGCAGCATAGATGTCCAACCTTGATCAGCGTGTTACTATTGACAAGGTTAATAACATCAGCGCCACACGGGCTATTCCGGAATAAAAATGGATAACAAGACAACTCGCTCGACTCACGGCCTCACGCTTCGTTCCGGGCTACCCCGGCGAATGCTATGGGCAATGATCGCAGCTGGCAGCTTGTTACCAATTGGCCAAGTTCACAGCCAATCAACGACCGATCTGCTCTCCGATGTGATTGGCACCTACAATCTGACATTTGTTGACTCAACACCCCTTGTCTCAACTGACAACCGGGGTTTCGTGGATAACGACAAAGTTACATTTATTGTCGCTGCCGATGGACGCCTTTGCACACCCGACCTGAACTTGACGGGTGGTGTAGCCAGCCCTGAACCTTTTCCGGCGGTCTTGTGGACCAATGGATTTGCAGACCTGCAAATTAACTTGCGTGTGATCGACAGCAATGCAGATCAGGTTTACGAATTTCAGGAAATTGATTATCGAAGCGCCACCGGCGCGCCGATTGGCCGTTTCAGTCTTGCCGTTGCTGGAGACTTTACAAGCGGCACAGGTACTTGCGGCGCCAGCAGTGACCCGACGTCAGCGCAGATTGACGCATTTTTTGATGGCGCAGAAGTAGCCTTTGGCTCGTTGTTTCCTGATGGACCGTTCACCTTTACACAAACCTTTGCTGGCTCGTCATTCCGTTACTACGACAGTACCGGTATTACCTTGGCAGTCACTGCGGGTCAGGTCTATGCCAAAGGTGGCGGATACGGTGTTGAGTATGTCGCGGTGGGCAGTTTCAGCTCACTGTCGGCAGTCGGTGGTATCAGCAACATAGTCAGACCGGCAACCGTGCCGAGCTTCTTTACTGGCACCTATCGCACAAACATGAGTGAAACCAGATCGTTCTCGCCCATCCCGGACGGTACAGAGGTACGGTATGTCATTACTGCAAGCGGACAACTTTGCCTGAGCAATCGAGCAGAAATTTTTAATCCGTTTACGCTGAATAACAACACCAATTTTGTGGCCTGGCTGGACAATACCCAGAGTCGCAGTTACCGGCAACGGATTACACCCGAAAACATTGGCGAAGAATTGGATCCTGAACTTGGCTCGCTGTCTGTGTTTAGCTCCTCTGGATTACTCTATGGAATTTTGCTGGGCGAGCGCACATCGTTGGACGCATTCTGCACAGACCTGAATCCCCAACACCCTGACACACTACGCGCACCACGCATTGAGCATTTATTCAGCCTAAAAGAGCAGCTGTTCCCAGAAAACTACCCAGCTAGCCCGATTGTGCAAACACAGCGCACCGCCGAGTACACGTTCCGCTATTACCCGGAAACCAACCGCTTTATTGCGGTCAGATCCGGCATCGTTTACGAAGGATTTGGCAACGTCAGTTTTGATGGCGCGGCAACCGGAGAACTCGAACAGGTCATCTCTGCCACCAGCGCCGCAACAAGCCCCTTCACCCCTGCCAGCTTTCTGGTTGGCACTTACGACATGGTGGTTTCCGGCGCCAGCCCACTTTCAAACGCTCCCAATGGCACCCGCATCAGGATGGTGATTGCGACTAACGGCACCTTGTGTGTCGACAACGTATCACTGACTTCCCCCACGGTGCCCCGTTCGGCTTTGTCGGATGTCAGCTGGACCAACATGCAGATCGGACTCAACGCGTTTATGGTCGCGCCGTCCGCCCTTGGGCCTTTGACGGTGCACTTGACCTCATCAATAGGCGACAGTTTTGGCACCCTGGATGGCAGCCGTGTCAGTACACGCGCTGTATGCCCGGGCACAGCACCAACAGCCGCACAAATCACCGCGGCAGATGAATTTTTTATTCTGGCAGAACGCAAATTCCCTGACCTTCTGCCTGTTGCGGGCAACAAGATCAACCGCACCGCCGGCAGCGCGATCACGCGGCTTTACAGCGATACAGACGTTACCGTCAGTATTGTGGCTGGCGAGGTATTTGCGCGCGGCGGCAGTTTTGGCGCCAATGACGTATTGCTCGGCAACTTGACCAGCCTGTTGCCAGAACTTCGGGCAGAAGTTGGACAGGCGACCAAACCAGCCGTGATTCCCTCTGCGCTGGTGGGCACGTATGACATGCTGGTCAGCGGCGCAACACCGATTTCTCCGTTTGCAAGCAGCACGCGGGTGCGCTTGGTGATTGGCGTAAACGGTGACCTGTGTGTTAACAATTTTGTCAGCAGCAACCCACGCAGTGAGTATACCGCGACACAAATCGCCAGTTGGACTCATGCCTCCACCGACATGATTGCAACGATCGACTTTACTGACACCAGCAGCGGTCTTAACGTCGCGTTGCGCAACAGTGTGGGTACCAGCCTTGGTGCGCTAAGTGGCACGCGGGTCAGCTCTAACACTTTCTGTTCGACCACACCTATATCGGGTTCGGCCCTGCAGTCCATTGATGAGTTTTTCCTGCTGGCCGAGCGCCGGTATCCTGATGTATTGCCTGGCGGCACGTTTACACAACTGATCAGCGGCCCAGCGCTCACGCGGCGCTATGAGACCAATAACGTTGTGATGACGATTGTTAACGAGCAGGTTTTTGTACGTGGCGGCAACTTCGCCAGCACTGACACGCTGTTTGGGAGTTTGTTCACCCTGTTGAGTGAACTGCGCGCCACGGTGGGCGGTGACACCCGAGCAGCAGTGATTCCTTCAAGCTTACACGGCAGTTACGAAATGTTGGTCACTGGCGCCAGCCCCTTGGCCCCATTTGCCAACAACAGCCGGGTACGAGTTGTGTTCCGCCCTAACGGCGAGTTGTGCATCAACAACCAGATTTCCGGCAATCCGCGCAGTGCATACACCAGCCCGCAGCTCGCCCGCTGGACCTATACCAGTGCCAATTTTGTGGCTGATCTGGATACCAACGCGCTTGTCGATATCAACGGCGACATCAGCCTGCGTCTTGCCAACAGCGCCGGTACTTCGTTTGGAACACTGACTGGTGCGCGCATCAGCGCGGAAACCGATTGCTCCACAACACCCATCACTGCGGCAGATGTGCTGAACATCAATGAGTTTTTCTTGCTCGCAGAGCGTAAGTACACAGACCTGTTCCCTGCTGGCAACAACACCACGCTCAGCACCGGTCCAGCAGTGCGCAAACTGTATGAACTCAATGGGCTCACACTCACCGTTTTCTACAACAAGGTCTTTGTCCGTGGTGCTGAGTTCGGCGACCTGGATGTGTTTTTTGGCAATCTGGACACCTTGCTGCAGAGCCTGCGAACCGATGTGGGTGGGGATAACCGTGCAGCCGTCATTCCAGCCACTTTAATCGGCACCTATGACATGCTGGTCAGCGGCGCCAACCCAGTCGCACCTTTCGCCAATAACAGCCAGGCGCGAGTGGTGCTCGGCGCCGATGGCTCCTTGTGCATCAACAACGTCATCAGCAACAATCCGCGCAGTGAATATACCAGCCCGCAGTTGGCACGCTGGACCAACAGCACAGCGCAACTGATTGCTGACATAAACATCGTTGATACCAGCGAAGGTCTGGTGGTGAGTCTGCAAAACACCTCCGGTATCTCTCAAGGAACATTGACGGGTATACGCATCAGCACCGATACCTATTGCTCAACTCAGCCCCCATCAGCCAGCGCGCTGCAATCCATCAACGAGCTTTTTATGCTGGCTGAACGTCAGTACCCGGATCTGCTGCCTGCAGGCAACAACCTTACTCAAACTGCCGGCCCAGCGGTAAGCCGCCGATATGCCAGCAACGGGCTGGTACTGACCGTTTTGAACAACCAGGTTTTTGCGCGCGGGGCTGAGTTTGGAGCCAGCGATATAGCGGTAGGCAACCTGGATGCACAATTGACAGAGTTGCGGGCACTGGTGGGCGGCGACACCAAAGCGGCGGTCATTCCCACATCACTGATTGGCACATACGACATGGTGGTCAGCGGCGCCAACCCACTAGCACCCTTTGTCACCAACAGCAGAGTCCGAGTGGTGGTTCGACCCAACGGCGAACTATGTTTGAACAGCCTGATCAGCGGCAATCCGCGCAGTGATTACAGTTCACCTAATATCGCCAACTGGACCTACACAACCGCCAACTTGTTTGCCATTGTTGACTCATCTGACACTACAAACGGTCTTAACATCAGCTTGCGCAATGCCGCAGGCAGTAGCCTCGGCAACCTGGCAGGCGAGCGTGTCAGCGCAGAGACGTTCTGCTCATCAACGGCGCTGAGCGCCGTGCAACTACAGACCATTAATGAATTGTTTATGCTGGCTGAACGCCAATACCCCGCGCAGCTGGCGGCCGGAACCGGCAGCACGCAAACTACCGGGCCAGCGGTGCGTCGCAGTTATGCGCAGAGTGGACTGGTGTTAACGGTGGTGAACGGCGCAGTACTGGCGCGCGGCGGCGAGTTTGGTTTGACTGACGTTGAAGTTGGCCCTGTAGACGGCATACTTGCTGAATTGCGCACATTAGTTGGCGGCGCCGACCGCGCTGCAGCGATTCCTAGTACGCTGGTCGGTACTTACGACCTGCTGGTCAGCGGCGCCAACCCGTTTGCACCTTTTGCGAATAATAGCCGCATGCGCGCGGTGATCGGCGCTAATGGTGAGTTATGTCTGAACAATACCGCCAGCAACAACCCACGAAGTGACTACACCAGTCCCAACATCGCAACCTGGACAAATACCACGGCCGGGCAGATCGCCCGTGTCAACATGGCCGACCTTACCAGCGGCCTGGTTGTGCAATTGAGCAATACCGCTGGCAACAGCCTTGGAACGTTGACAGGTACGCGTGTTAACGCCAATACCTATTGCTCTACTGCACCGTTGACTGCGAGCACTGTGCAATCCATCAACAGCCTGTTTGAACTGGCGGAACGACGCAGCCCGGATTTGTTCCCAACACAGACCAGCAACACTACATTAACCGCTGGCGGCGCGGTCTGGAAAACCTACCCAGGCACAGATGCCAGCAGCACAATCGTGCTCAGCGTGGTGGATGATCAGGTGTTTGCGCGCGGCGGCCCCTTCGGCGTCATTGATTTTTCTCTCGGCACCTTACCAGCTGTGACCAGCCAATGGCTGGCCGAAGTAGGCCCGCCACCAGCACAGATTGCGCAATACAACATCAGTATTGTTGGCACCACAAAAGTGACACTTTCGACACTAGGGGTCGTCAATGGCCAACTGAACTTCACCCGTCAAGCCACCTACTCGGTGACAGAACTGGTGGACAGCAATCTCAGTGCAATTGCCCGCTCGCTGCTGGCGGGTGAGATTACGGACCCAGACACGACCGAAATTTCGGATATCACCCGCAACAATGGCGTGTTGAGCTTCAGGGCGGTCTTAATCAAGACCACGCTCGTAAATAAGCGGGAAATAGCGACCAGGATCACACTAAGTCCCTGATTTACACTTCTTTACAGTATTTATTCCCCATTTATGCCCAAATAGGCACCTATTTTTGCTTGCCGGTTTGCCAACAACCGGCTTATAGTAACGTGCGACTTAAAGTATAAGCACTAAGTCACTATTTTAAAGGAGTTTTTTGGTGTACTTGGAATACTACTCTCTTGAACGCCCACCGTTCAGGATCACCCCTGACCCTTCGCTGTTTTTTACAGGCGGCGCAAACGGTCGCGGCGTGGTCCTTGAAGCGTTGTTGTATGCGATTCAAACTGGGGAAGGTATTCTCAAAGTTGTGGGTGAAGTCGGCAGCGGCAAGACCATGTTGTGCCGCATGCTGGAGCAGCGACTGCCTGATTCTGTGGAAGTTGTCTATCTCGCAAACCCTAAACTGACACCACATGACATTCTGTATGCCGTGGCGTTTGAACTAAAAATTGATGTCACTCAGGACACGCCCAGATTGGTGCTGATGCAAAAGCTGCAATCACACCTGCTGGAGCAGCACGCGGCCAACCGCTCCGTGCTGGTCATCATCGAAGAAGCGCAAAGTATGCCGCTGGAGACACTGGAAGAGATCCGGTTATTCAGTAACCTGGAGACCCATCAGCACAAGTTGATGCAGATCGTTCTGTTCGGACAACCGGAGCTGGACAAAAATCTGCAGGAAAAAAACATACGGCAGTTGAAAGAACGCATTACCCACAGTTTTTATCTGAAACCGCTGACTCCCGACGAAGTCAGTGATTACCTGCGACACAGGCTACAGGCCGCAGGCTGCCCAGCACCGCAGATATTCAGCAAAGCCGCCGAGAACCTGATTGCTAAGGCCTCCGGTGGTTTGACCAGACGCATTAACATCCTTGCCGACAAGGCAATGCTGGCCGCCTATTCTGAGTCAGCAACCGCAACTCGGCCACGGTCTTTGGGCAACCAGCTTGAGCCAACGGTCACCGTTCAGCATGTTAAAGCGGCAATTCAAGACAGTGACTATAAGCAACACGTCAGCAAGCGCATGATCGCACTGGGTGTGTTTGTGGCCGTCATTGTGGTTGCAGTTATTGCCATCATGGCTTGGATGCTGATTCAGCAAAATTCTGCCAGCAATGCTGTCTCAGTTAGCTACGCCGAGCCACTGACTGCGCAGAGTGAGCTCGCTGCGACACCGGTGTCAGAGGCATCAGCCGTTCGCATCGAGGAAACGGCTCTCATTGAAGAGACACTCCTTGTTGAAGAGACGCCCTTCTTAGAGGAGACGAGCGTTGCAGAAGAAACTGCCGTTGTAGAAGAAACTGCCGTTGTTGAAGAGACAATCGCAGTTGAAGCAACAACCTTGATGGCGGACACGACTCAAATCGAACAAGCAGCACCCTTGGTTCAAACGGCCTTGGTTGAATCGGCTTTGGTTGAAACACCCCAGGTCGAATTGACAGCGCCCGCAAAGGAAGTCACTCTCATAGCGACTGCTGCACCAGCGGTGCAATCAACACCCTCAAGCCCCGTGGCAGCCAACACGACAGCAAGAAACATCCCACCGATACTCGCAGAACGTTTGGGCGCCTTTGATGCCTGGACAAATTCTAACAATCTGGAAGGCTACACGCTTCGTATTCTGTCCGTGAGTCAAGATGAGTCTGCTTATCTCACCGACGTTCTGCAACAGTTGGATAGAGAGCGCCTGTTACCTGAAACCTACGCCTGCCAGCTCAATTCCGTTAACGGTCAGTTTTGGCAACTTTATTTTGGCACCTACGACAGTGTAAGTGCCGCACGTGCAGGCATTCGCAGATTGCCCGCGCGCATCCGTAACAATCAACCATTTGCTCAAAATGTAGCCAGAATCGGTTGTCTGACGGAAAGAGGATGATCATGAGCGCTGTGACAACAAAAAATTTTTTTAGACGGTCTACGTTCAGAGCCTCGGCCCTGCTGGCGTTTGTGACGTTTACGGCAGCTTGCTCAACTTCATTACCTGACCGCAACGAAGATTCCCGGCACATACAGATGCCAGTTCAAATTACCAATGATGACATCCCCACTATCAGTCAACCCTTACCGCTGTTACCGCAGCCACAGTCCCAGGTAGCGCCTGAGCTCTACACTGTGGTTGTTCAGAATGTCCCCATCCGGGAACTGCTGTTCGCGATGGGCCGCGATGCGGGCATCAATATAGACGTACACCCGGGCGTGTCAGGTCTGATCAGTATCAATGCTGTAGACCAGACCATGCCGCAGATCATTGAACGCATGAGTCGCCAAAGCGATTTTCGGTGGCGTTTTGAAGACAGCAACACACTGGTTGTAGAGCCGGACATGCCGTTTGTCCGCTCTTACCGGGTGGACTATGTGAATGTTGAGCGAAGTGCCGCCACTGGCCTGAACGTTTCCACCGCGCTTTCCAACGTAGGAGGCACGGAAGCTGCGTCTGGCGGCGGTGGAACAAACAACTCGACCTCCTCTCTTAACCAGAATTCTAGCAACAGCTTTTGGCCAACACTGGAAGCCAACTTACGCGCTATGCTCGGTGAAAGTGGTGGCGCAGAAGGTGGCGAGTTATCAGCTGTGGTCAGCAACCGCGAAGCTGGTCTGGTCTCAATCAATGCGACCGCAAGACAACATCGTGATATCCAGGCATTTATTGATAACGTCCGCAACAGGACCTTGGCGCAGGTGATGATTGAAGCCACGGTTGTTGAGGTATCACTGAGTGATAATTACCAGGCTGGTGTCGACTGGGCGACCATCAGCCGCAACAGTGGTGAAATCGACTTCCTGCAGAGTGTTACTGGTGCCAATTTGTCAGGGGCCCCTGCCTCCGTGTTAACAATAGACCGTACTAGTGGACCTGACGCCATTGCGGCGACTATCCGAATGCTGTCTGAATTTGGGGACTTACGCGTGCTCTCAAGCCCCAAAATCATGGCACTCAACAATCAGGCGGCCATGCTGCGCGTTGTCGACAACCGAGTTTACTTTTCGATAGAAGTTGAACCCGGTGTTGCCGCAACAGCCAATACCCCTGGCACACCAGCAACATATACCAGCCAGGCATTCACCGTGCCCATAGGCTTTGTAATGAGCGTTACCCCACAGATTGGTGACAACGATCAGGTGACACTCAACGTGCGCCCGACCATTTCCAGAATTGTGCGTTTTGTGAATGACCCGAACCCAGTGCTCGCCAGCGAAGGTATACAGAATGCTATTCCGGAAATTCAGATAAGAGAGATAGAATCCATTCTGAAAGTATACAGCGGTCAAATTGCCGTTTTAGGCGGTCTTATGCAAGACTCGCTGGAGTCAAACACCGCTGGGATGCCTGGATTATCTCGCGTACCCGGGGTCAGAAATTTGTTTAGTCAACGCAATGACAAAGCCAGCAAAACCGAATTGATCATTTTTATCAGACCGGTTGTGATTCGCGAACCCAGTTTGAATGGTGATCTTGAAAATTACCGTGCGTTTTTGCCAGACAGTGGCGTTGGCATCAACAATTACTATAACAATCAACCACCCGCACAGACCGTGCAGCCAAGATAACCACCGCAGGCAACCAGATATGAGTTTATTGATGGAAGCCCTGCGCAAGGC
>JAUSPW010000200.1 GCA_030652635.1 Pseudohongiella sp.
GAATGGTGATATTGGCATCACGCTGCCGTATCCGAACCCGGCATCACCCACAGGTTTATCACTTCGGGTGGCCTTCAGAGATACCGCAGATGCCGGACACATCCGCTGGATTCTGCCTACTCGCCTACAACAGTTAGAAACTGTTTTTGCAATGACAGTCCATAAATCACAAGGCTCAGAATTTGCACACACCGCCATGGTATTGCCCACGCATGACAGCCCTATCCTGACCAGAGAACTGATTTACACCGGCGTCACACGCGCATCAAAACAGTTCACATTGATCTGCAGCAAAACGTCCGTGCTCGAAAAATCCGTTCAAACGCGGGTATTCAGGGCTGGAGGACTGGAGCTTTGAGGCTCTGCGCTTGTTTGTTCAGGTACATGCGTCGGTCAGCTACTTTTTTCAGATCATGACTGTTGCGCCCATCTTCAGGCCAGACAGCAATGCCCGCGCTGGGCGTTACAGGTATGGTGTGATTTTCAATGCTGGCATGACCGCTGATGCTGTTTAGTAGCCGATCAACGGCTCTGCTGGCTATTTCAGGCGAGTTGATGTCATGCACAATCAGCAAAAACTCGTCACCACCGAGCCTGCCAACAAAGTCCGCACCACGCACAAACGAGCGCAGGCGCTCGGCAACCTGGACCAGCACTGCGTCTCCGATCATATGACCAAGTGTGTCGTTAACGCGTTTGAAGTCATTCAGATCCATAATGACCACCCCAAATGGCCGACCAGAACGCTCTGCTTCCAATATTGTGCGACCAAGCACTTCATCGATACTGCGGCGGTTAGGCAGCGCTGTCAGCGAGTCTTCGCGCGACATCAGGAAAATTGTTTTTTGTGATTTGTAATAACATGCAACCGTCAGGCTGAAAGTCCAGCCCATGATATACGCCAGCCCCGCAACAAAAATCAGATTGCCATTTGCCAACTCGGCAAGATTGCTGGCGGAATCCTGAGCATAAACACTGAACCAACGAATGATCAGTGCCACTGCAGGCAGCACTGCAAAAAACGAGGAGAGTGCATACACATTACGCTCAGTTGCGCTTTCAGTCTTCCAGACCATGATAATCGCCATGGCCAGAAATCCAGCAATGCTGAAAGAATCAATCAACATCAGACGCATGCGCAAATCATCCAGATTCAGCGCGCTGATCAATATAAAAACTGGCACCAGTATAAAAATCACTTTCCAACGCCGATCGGAGTTGTAACCCCTAAAACGCAAACAGCCTTCCAGAGCAATCATCACAGAACTGGTTGAAAGTGTATTACTGACCACCGTGACAAACGTAGCAGAATCCGGGACAACATTCCCCAGCACGCTGCAGAAAAAGGCCAGCGCACTTATCAGCACTGACAAAGTCCACAACCAGATGCCTGGCATTGTGCGGTTAACACGCCAGAGCACTATCATGACCAATGAACTCACCGTAGAGGCAAGCGCGATGCTAAACACCAGTGTTAATAAATCCAGACTAAACAATGAGCAGCCCTCTCGCGTTCTAACGGCTGCCAGCTTGAGTGAAATGACCAAACATTGCAATTACCTGACCGGGCAATCTGTCGGCAACGGCATACTCGCCCAGCACTATAGGGAACTCCCGCTCGGACCGATATTGTGCCTCGCTGAAGGCGAAGGACGCAACGCAGTGTTTCTTGCTGAACAGGGTTATGAAGTCACTACCGTGGATGCATCTGCAGTTGGCTTGGCTAAAGCCATCAATCTTGCAACTGCGCGTGGTGTCAATATTCATACTGTGCAAGCGGATCTGGCAGAGTTTGATCTCGGCACCGGCCAGTGGACAGGTATCGTATCCATATTCTGTCATCTGCCGCCGACGATAAGACAGGTGGCCCTTCAGACCCCGCTATGATGATGAATATCAAAAAGCTGCAACAGGAAATCACCGGTTTACATTTCAATTGGTTGCAGCAAGTCGAGCGAGAGATTATTGAAGGCACTGGGCACACTGGCCGTGGCGCAGTGGTACAGGCGATTGCAGTTAAAGTGCTGGACTAACTGCCTGACAGGCAGTAAACAGGCTGTTGAAAAAAGTAATCGAGGCAGCCAGTGCGAGGCAAAAACAGGCGAAAAA
>JAUSPW010000011.1 GCA_030652635.1 Pseudohongiella sp.
CTTCTCGGGGAAATTCGGGTGAATGCCATGTGCATTGTCGATAGATAAAAACAGCGAACGACGAATCAGACGCTCCATTGCCTCAGAGGGCTCTCCCGCACCCAACTGCGCACTGATACGCGCTAGCACGGAGCGTAAAAACGGACCTTGAGCGCCACAGGCTGATGAACTGCCCACTTCCTCATGGTCATTGCACACCATCAGCGAAAACTGTGTGGACTGCTCGCGATGTGCACTGAGCATCGCATCCAGACTGATATAACAGCTCAGCAGGTTATCCAGTCGCGCAGACGCAATAAATTCTTCATTCAGACCAACCATCGCGGGAGCCTGAGTATCGTAAAAGTATAGTTCGTGCCCTAGTACTTTTTGCATATCAGTAATGCCGTGTTGAGCAAACACGGCCTGACGCACAAATTCGTCAAATTCAAATCGGCCCGTGGTGGGAGCAAGTGCTACCAGTGGCGGCATTTCTTTCTGGGGATTGATATTGCGATTCTGGTTCACTTCGCGATCAAGATGAATGGCAAGGCTGGGCACAATCGCGATAGCCCGTCGCCAATCAAGCAATACCGAGCGCATCTGACCATCGGTGGTCAAGTACTCAACGCGTCCTGCCAGCGACAAATCGCGATCAAACCAGGGCGCCAGCAATGCGCCACCATAAACTTCCACAGCAAACTGAACGGCCCACGCAGACTGCATCACTGCATTGGGTTTGAGTTTCAGACAAGGGCTGTCTGTGTGTGCGCCAGACATACAGAACCCGCTATCGGCCGGATCGCCATGTCCGGTTCGAAACGCGATGATAGAGGAACCGTTGCGCTGAACCACATAAGAGCGACCCGATTCAAGATGCCATGCGGCGCCTTCATCAAGCAGTTCAAACCCGGCATCTTCGAGCCGGGCCTGCATGGTCTGCACCGCATGAAAAGGTGTCGGGGATTGCTGCAAAAATGTCAGCAATCCCTTGTTAAACGCGACCTTATCCACTTACTGAGGATTCACTTCGAGCAATTCAACATCAAACACCAAGGTGGAGAATGGTGGAATGGGACCTGATCCGCCTTCACCGTAACCAAGGCTATACGGGATAAACAACCGCCATTTGTCACCTGCTTTCATTAACTGTAAACCTTCGGTCCAGCCGGGGATGACTTGATTCAACATAAACTGTGCGGGCTCACCACGCGCGATGGAGCTGTCAAACACTTCACCATCAATAAAACGTCCTTCATAGTGAGCAAGCACAGAATCTGTTGCTGCAGGCGATGTGCCTGATGCAGCACCCGACTCAAGTACCTCATATTGCAAACCAGACGCAGTAGTGACCACGCCTGAACGCTGGCCATTTTCTACCAGATAGGCTTCGCTCTCGGCACGCGCAGCATCAGCTTCTGCCTGCTGTTGATCCATCAGCTGTTGTTGAAATGTGGTCAATGCAGCCATCATTTGCTCTTCGGTCATTTTGGACTGATCCAGTACAACGTCGCGCAAGCCGGCAATAAAGGCATTCAGGTCGATCTGGTCTGTCAGTCCCTGCATCACCAGATTCTGGCCAATGTTGACACCAACGCTATAACTGATCTGGTTACGCTCAACTGTCAGGTCAATGTCCTGCGCGTGTGACTGCGTGCCAAACATCAGCAGCGATACCGCCAGGCCAAGGCCTGTGGCTCGAAATTTATTCATAATATTTTCCTGTAAGGATCATGGGTTCTTTAACGGCAAGCAGTCTAAACCGAGTTAAATCGTATTTCCAGTCCAGCCGCAGAACACGGTGCTTTCGGTTCACTAACCCTGCAGAATGCTTCCCGCAAGATTGGCCTTGCAGTATGCTGCGCGCTTCGAGTCAGGAGTGTTTCACATGTTGAGTTCTTTTATGCTTAAGCGGCACCGCCTGCTCACACTCGGGATGGTGGCCGGCACCTTGCTGCTACTGACCGGCTGCGGACGCAAATTTTCAGTCAGTGTGAATGATCAGATGCTTTATGACCCAAGGCCTGGCAATACCCGTGTGGTAGTCGCAGATGCCGGACTACAGAGTTGCATCAATGTTTTGATGCGTCAACGCGAACTCACTGAAGCCGAGCAGATACAAGTATTGGCTTGCCCGTTGCTCGAAATTGAATCTCTCGCCGGGATTGGGCAATTGGTCAATTTGCGGTTTCTGGATCTGGCTGGCAATCAACTGGTCAATCTGGACGGTCTGGCAGATATCAAAGGCCTCAGTTCAATCAATGCGCCTGACAACCGGTTGCAGGATATCTCCGCTATTCTCCAAATTCCGACACTGAGCAGTGCCGTGATGACAGGCAACCTGCTCATTCCTTGTAATCAATTGGAGGTCCTGCGCGACAAACTGGATAATAGTCTGCTGGCACCGGAGAGTTGCCTGCCCTGACCCTATTATTCAGCAATCGGCATTTTGTACTTGAACGCTGGTGCTTGGCACACCGCTGTGAAAACGAAATTCGGTATCGGATGATTCAATCAACTGCTGCTCAACCTGCATAAACTCTTGAAGCCTTGCTGAAATATCCTCTTTGCTGTAACTGCGCGCCAAAGCCAGATAGTCTTGATAATGACGCGCTTCTGAGCGCAGCAGACTTTGATAAAACTTGCTGAGTTCTTCATCCAGCAAAGGCGCAAGCTTTGAGAAGCGTTCACAAGAGCGAGCCTCTACAATCGCCCCCACCAGCAAACTGTCGATCAGACCGCCCTGATGATCGGTGCGCATTAACGCGCGTAATCCAGCGGCATAACGAGAGGCACCAATGCGTTCATAGGTGATGCCTCGTTGTGACATCAGCTCAACCACCTGCTCAAAATGCAGTAACTCTTCCCGCGCAAGTCTGGACATTTTGGTCAGTAATGCAGTGTGCCCAACATGACGATACATTAAGGTCATGGCGTTAGAGGCCGCCTTTTTTTCACAATTGGCGTGATCAACCAGCAATAGCTGCTGGTTTTGCAAGGCCCAATCCAGCCACGCCTGCGGAGTTGGACACGGGAGAAACTGCTCAAGTTCTTTGAGTGCGCTGGCACTGATAGTTCTGCTCATAGTCAGGAAAATCTTCAGAAAGGTTTATCAATCATCTCGATCGGGATCACTTTGCCGGGCTTGCTCAAGCCGATCAGGCATTTGTTTTTTGCTGGCTCTGGCGCCGAGTTCTCGTAGGGTTTCTGCTCGACTGATCAAATTACCTCGCCCCAGTTGCAGTTTGTTCATCGCCGCATCATAGCTGCGTCGGGTAGTGTCGATTTTTTTGCCAAGCTCATCCATGTCTTCAGCAAAATTAACAAACTTGTCGTACATCGCACCGGCTTTGTTGGCAATATCCTGAGCGTTTCGACTCTGATTTTCGTAGCGCCAGATATTTTGAATGGTCCTCAGTGTCGCCAGCAAGGTGGATGGCCCAACCAGCACAATCTGATGTTCAAAAGCGGAATTGAACAAGCCGGGATCCTTTTGCAACGCCAACGAAAACGCTGGCTCTATAGGCACAAACAACAAAACAAAATCCAGGGAATTCAATTGTGGAAGATTTTGATAACGTTTTTCGCTGAGTTGTTTGATGTGTGATTTTAGTGACAATACGTGCTGCTGAAGAAAGACTTGTCTTTCTTCCTCGACATCGGACGAACAATAGCGCTCGTAAGCGGTCAGTGACACTTTCGAATCAACAATAACCTGACGATTATCAGGCAGATAGATAAGAACGTCTGGTTGGCTTCGAATCATACGTCCCTCGTCTGCCGCATGGGGCTGCGACGCCAACAAAGTCCGCTGGGTTTCGTACTCTCGACCTTCTGTGAGGCCTGAGGCATCCAGAATGGAGCTGAGAATAAATTCACCCCAGTTTCCCTGCGCTTTATTGTCCCCCTTGAGAGCCCGGGTCAGATTTAAAGCATCCTCGCTCAAGCGAGCGTTTAATGTCTGCAGATTGCGTAGTTCTTTTTCCAAAGAAAAGCGTTCGCGCGCCTCACGACTATAAGTTTCTTCAACCTTTTTTTCAAAACTGGAAATCTTCTCATGCAGTGGCTGCAAAAGATTACCTAGCCCAACACGATTGTTTTCCGCTAGCCTGACGGTTTTTTCATCAAGAATATCAGATGCTAATGCCCGAAACTGTTGTTTCAACTCTTCCCGGGCAGTTTGCAGAGTCTGGAATTTGTCATGAGCATGCGCTTGATCTTGCTCACGCAGCGTCTCTATCTGCACAAGTTTTTCACGGAGCGCCTGACATTCATCAGACTTTTGCGCATAAGCATTGCGGTTAAGCAGCCAGCTGATAAAAGCACCTATGACAGCCGCCAGTGTCAGCATCAACACCAGCATCAGCGTTGGCACCGACAACATGGTTGCCATGTCAGATAAGGTTATCGTTGATGGTACGAATTAGCAGATCCTGCTCATACGGGGCGGCCTCTCCGTTCAACGTATCTGCTTGAACGCTGATTGTGGCACCGTTATCAATCAGTCGGATCATAAACTCGACTCTGGTTTCTTCATCATTGCCGCGCCCAAAAAGACGCCCAAAAAAACCTGGTTGTTCAAGACTTTCTGTCCCAGTAAATGCCACATTAATACGCCGCTCATCTCTAACAGATTCGAGAATCTCGATATTGGCATTGTTAATAGCCTGCGTCATTTGACTCCACGCCCGCTCAAAATCCAGTCGCAATTCGATTTGGGTATTGCCCGCGCCAGCGTCAACAAGTCTTGCTTTGCCCTGCAGCTGTATGCTGCCTGCCAGCATGGAGACTGACGATGCACGATAAATATCTGTACGATCAGCCAGATACAATGAGATAGATGCGAGAATGGCTGTTTCCCTTTCCAGATTTTGTGACTCAGCTGGCCAGGAAATCGGCATGCTTTCTGGCGATTCACCTGTATCACTGATATGGCGAACATAGATTTCAGAGTTTCCAGCGTGCAATCCGGGTTCCAGTTGAACCCGATATTTGTGGCGCAAATTTGTTCCAGACTGAGGTAACCACACTGTCTCCAACGCGCCTAGCACGGGGTTCTCCATGGCAAGGGCAACATTTTCGGCAGACCAGTAGTCGCGCAGTGTTGGCCACACCTGCCCCGCGGTTGCTCCTATCACAATCCAGGCCCGATCGCCAAAACGCTGAAGAACAACACCCTCTCGAATACGCGTATCTATGGGTTTAGGTGCTGGTGGTGTCACATAAATTGCACGATCACCCGGCGTAAGTTCTGGAATATGGTATAGCTCATCAATGGTAAAACTATCGAGTTCTGGCGGGATCTGCATGGGCGGCATAATGCGCGCCTCGAGATATTCGCCTTCGCGATCGCGAAACCAACCATCCTCACCACCTATTCCCAGCCATGAACAGGCCGACATCGAACCTGCCACCAACATCAGTACCGAGAACCGCAGGGTATTACGAGAATTAACTAGCATCAATTGTGCAACCTGTTAAGTGCAAACGTCAGATCATTCCAGGCCGGCGTGTCGGATAGCTTCACGCACGGGGATTTTATAAGCCTCATTCAGAGGCACCAGCGGCAGACGGATGCCCGATTCTATAAATCCAAGTTCATTTAATGCCCACTTGACTGGCACAGGATTGGATTCCAGAAACAATGCATGGTGTAAGCCTGCCAGCCTGGCATTGAGCAAACTCGCTTTTTCTTTTTCACCAGACAAAGCCAGTCGACACACTTCGTGCATTTGAGCAGGCGCCACATTGGCAGTTACCGAAATATTGCCTTTGGCGCCCGCCAGAATCAAGTCCAGTGCCGTTGCATCATCACCGCTATACACTGCGATGCGGTCACCACATAAATTGATGACATGCTGGCCACGATCCAGATCTCCAGTGGCTTCTTTAATCCCAACAATATTCTTTATGTTGGCCAAACGAGACACAGTCTCCGGCAACAGATCAACACCTGTGCGCCCCGGTACATTGTATAAAATCTGTGGAATATCAACTTCTTCAGCAATTTTTTTGAAATGCTGATACAAACCCTCTTGACTGGGTTTGTTGTAGTAAGGCGTTACCAGAAGACAGGCATCAGCCCCTAAATCACGGGCTGCATTAGTATAGTAGATAGCCTCGGCAGTGGAGTTTGAGCCAGTGCCGGCGATCACGGGAATGCGTTTGTTGATGACCTTTATGCAGCGTTCAATGACGGCGCAATGCTCTTCCATCGTCAACGTGGGCGACTCGCCCGTTGTCCCTACAACTACGACCGCATCAGTACCGCATTTGACATGCCACTCCAGCAGCCTGTCAAATGCCGGATAATCAATATCGCCATTAGGCAACATCGGGGTAACTATGGCTACTATACTGCCCTGTATCATTCCAGACCTCATATATCCCAGGGAACCTTCAGGTTGCAGACTCTACCACAGAGCAGGCTGCATGGAAAAACCTCATGAAGAGAAAGTTTGAACAACGACTCAGACGTCTGAGGAAAGCTGCGGCGGTGGCGCGGCCTCAGGCACTTTGTAATAAGTTGGCCAAGCATTGATGATGGCTTTAATCAGCGTCGCCAGTGGGATCGCAAAAAATACACCGGCCAGCCCCCATAAGCCTCCAAAAACCAGCACTGCTGCAATAATCGCCACTGGATGTAAATTAACGGTTTCAGAGAATATCAATGGAACCAGCAAGTTAGCATCCAATAATTGAATTACGGCATAGACAGTCAGCACAGTGTAAAACTCGCTGCCAATCCCCCATTGCGCATAGGCCACTGCTGCGACGGGAAATACCACTACAGTGACACCAATAAAGGGAACAATCACCGAGAGGCCCATCAAAACCGACAGCAACAAAGAGTAGTTGATTCCCATGACAATAAACGCGATGTAACTCACCGACCCCAAAATCATGATCTCCAGCGCTTTGCCACGGACGTAGTTGGCCACTTGCACATCCATTTCTTGCCAGATTCTGCGCATCAATGGTCGATGACTGGGCAGCATGGCTGCCATCCAGTTAATAAGAACCACCTTGTCCTTCATGATAAAAAACACCAGGACTGGCACCAGAATCACAAAAATTAACCAAGACATAATATTCGGAATACTTGCAATCGAGTAGGTCAGTAAGGTCTGACCAAACACGGCAATCTCGCCACGCAGCCCTCGAATAAAGTCCTGAATCTGCTGTTCGGTAATCAACCCTGGGTAATGCTCTGGCAACAGCATCAGCAAGGCCTGGCCTTCACTTAACAGGCGAGGAAACTCATTAATCAACCGGGCAAACTGCCCCCACGCCTGGGGCAGAACCAACAAAATCAGCGCCAGAAATCCACTGATAAACAAACTGTAAACCAAGACCACAGCCAATAAATAACTGCACCCAAATCTCTGCAATGTCCCTACTAAACCCTGCAGCAAATAAGCGAGAATGATCGCCACAATCAGCGGCGCGATGATGCCACCAATGGTCAACAACAACACAAGTGCGGATATCAGCAATAATGTCAGAATGATTGATTCTTCATCATGGAAATATCTATCCATGAATCCACGAAAAAATTTTCTCATACTGGTGTTCAGCCTTTTTTTATCCAATAGCAGAAAGTATCGGCACTTTTTTCAAATGCCAGAATCTGATGCCGACTCTGGCTGACAAAAGACTGGAAATCCCGCTCAGACGCAGGATCCGTTGCTATGACTTTAAGCACCTGAGTGGGCGCAAGTGCATTAAGAGCCAGCTTGGCTTTGAGTAAGGGCATCGGACATTGCAGCCCGCTGACATCTAGTTCTTGATCTGTTGATATTTGCATGGAAGCATTTTAACAAGTAAAACAAAGAATAGCCTAGCATTGATGATGCTGATACAAAGCCTCTGTGCCGCTTAAAAAATAGTCCGGAATTATTTGTGATAATATCGGTCTAACTTCCCAGTAGCGTTGTTGTTGCCTGATGAGTATGCGCAAAGTGAAACAGTTCAGCAGGATCGTGGCCGGGGTATTGATACTTGCTCAGCTTCCGGTCGCCCTTGCCCAACCCCAGCTGCCCACGCTGGGGGATCGGATATCTGGTATCTTCTCCTTGGAGGAGGAGTATCGCCTTGGTCGCGATTTCCTGCGATCTGTTCGACGAAGCACGCCCACCATCAATGACGCGCTACTTAACGATTACGTGGTGAACTTCACCCACAATCTTGCAGTCCACAGCGATCTACAGGACTACAGACTGGCTTTTATCCTGATCGACAGCCCGGTACTCAATGCGTTTGCCGCACCTGGCGGCATCATTGGTGTGAACGGAGGCTTGTTTCTGAATGCAGCGACAGAAGGTGAATTTGCCTCTGTCATGGCGCACGAACTGGCGCACGTCAGTCAGCGACACTTTGCCAGAAGTGTTGAAGATGCGGAGCGTCGTCGAATCCCTGAACTTGCCACACTACTGGCCAGTGTCGTGCTGATGGGCGCCGGTAGTAGCGCCGGGCCTGCGGCCGTGATGGCGGCACAGGGCCGATCTATCGAAAACCAACTCCGCTTCTCTCGCCAGAATGAAGCAGAGGCTGATCGCATCGGTTTGCGCACCATGGTTAATGCCGGTTATGACCCGGCTGACATGGCAAAGTTGTTTGAACGACTTATGGATATCAGCCGTTTTACCAGCCGCCCGCCAGAGTTCCTGTTAAGTCACCCCGTGACGGAGTCACGCGTATCAGATGCGCGCAGCCGGGCCAATCGTTACCCGGCCCGACAAATTGATATAGGTATTGAGTACCACCTGATGCGTGCACGTCTGCAAGTGCATTACGAGGCCAACAAATCCAGTGCGATAGAAAATTTTAGCCGAGCAATCGCAAATGGCCGCACAGATATAGAGCAAAACTCCAGCCGTTATGGACTGGCCTTGGCTTATTTGGCCAATAAACAGCATGCGCTTGCACAAGAAGAGCTCGACAAACTGCTTGCTCATGATCCGAATCGTATTACATACGTTGCAACGCGTGCTGACATCATGATTGATGCGGGCGAGCCACAAGCTGCACTGGACTATCTACAGCGACACTTAACAATTAATCCCGGCAATCATCCATTAACGATGGCGAGTGCAAAAGCGCATATTGCGCTCAAGAACTATTCGGCCGCTGTTGCAATTCTGGAGCGTCATGCAGTGGCCCGACCAGAAGATCATGACTTGTGGTATCTGATTGCGGAAACCCAAGGGCAGGCGGGCGATATCAGCAAAGTTCACCAGGCACGTGCAGAGTATTTTATTCTTGTAGGCGACTTCAGAAGCGCGCGCGAGCAGTTGAATTACGCCCTACGTATCGAAACGGGTCGCGAAAATAACGTACCGTTAGTGAGCCGCCTGCGCCAGCGAGTCAATGATGTAGAAAGCCTACAGCAGCAACAAAACGCTGGCTCCTGACAATCTTGTTTTTATGCTTTGCCTGTCACCCGCATACGATGTTGCGCTGCAAAATCCAGCATACGCTGCAATGGAATCATCGCCTTTTTAGCCAGTTCTGGCTCAACCATGATTCTGTTGCTACCGTCGCGTAAGGATTCATACAGGGCCTGTAGGGAATTCATGCCCATCCACGGGCAACTCGCACAACTTCGACATGAGGCATCGTTGCCCGCTGTGGGCGCCACG
>JAUSPW010000029.1 GCA_030652635.1 Pseudohongiella sp.
CCTGATGGAAAAATTCGCCGGTTATGGCTTTAACAAGTCGCATTCGGCGGCATACGCGCTGGTGTCATATCAGACTGCGTGGTTAAAAAAACATTATCCTGCCTATTTTATGGCGGCGGTAATGTCTGCTGATATGCAAAATACCGACAAAGTGGTGACCCTGGTTGAAGAATGTCGGGAAATGAAACTGCCCTTGATTGTGCCAGATGTAAACGTCGGTGCCTTCAACTTTACGGTGAATACCAAGGGCCAGATTGTGTATGGGCTGGGGGCCATCAAGGGCCTGGGTGAGGGCCCCATCAACGCCATTATCAAAGCCCGTGACAGTGGTGGCGACTTTACTTCATTGCTGGATTTTTGCCGGCGCGTGGATTTGCGCACTGTTAACAAACGCGCACTTGAGGCCTTAGTCAAAGCCGGTGCGCTCGACAACCTTTATCAATCGGATACCGATACTACCCGCGCCTGGCTCATGTCCTCATTGGCAGATACTGTTCAGGCTGCTGAGCAAAGCAGCCGTAATCTGGAATCCGGTGTGCAGGATCTGTTTGGTGACATTGCACCGGTACCCGAAACCGTGTCTGCCAGTGGCCCGGACGATAGCCCCGGCAATCAAACCGTCAAACCGTGGAGCCAGCAACATCGATTGCGGGAAGAAAAAGAAACCCTTGGTCTGTATCTCAGTGGTCATCCGATTGATGAGTTTTTGCCAGAGCTTAGGCAAATGACCCGCGACCGCCTGGCGAATCTGAAAGCGGATCGTGAAACCCAGGTGTTGGCTGGGCTGCTGGTGGCCACCCGCACCATGCGCAGCAAACGTGGCGACAACATTGCGTTTATCACGCTGGATGATCGAAGTGCACGGTTGGAAATATCGCTGTTTGCCAAAGAGTACGAGCGTTTCAGGGAGTTGCTGCAAAAGGACGCCATCCTGGTGGTGGATTGCCAGGTGTCCATGGATGATTTCAGTGGCACACTGAAAGGACGCGCACGTGAGGTGATGACGCTGACGCAGGCGCGCTTGCGTTTTGCCAGCGCGGTGCAGCTGGATTTGAAGTCCGTCACCCTGGGCAAGGACTTCAGTCAACATCTGGCCAAGGTTTTAGGGCCTTATCGGGTGGATCCAGCAACAGCTAATCCCCAAGCCCAGGCTGTACAAGACGATGCTCAGCCAGCGCCGCCGGTAGCTTGTCCGGTCCGTATTTGTTATCGACGACCTGATATCACCGGCTGGATTACCCTCGGTGAGCAGTGGCAGGTAAAGCCGGATCAAGCGCTGATTCATGATCTGAAGCAGCTTTTTGGGCAACAGGCTGTCAGCATCGCTTACCGCTGAGCGATGTTATTTGTTATGATTGGACCTCGTCGGATCGATACAGGCATACCACAACATTATGAATCCCAATTATCTCGATTTTGAGCAACCGATTGCGGACCTGGAAGTAAAGATCAACGAGTTGCGTCTGGTCAGTGACGACAACGAGTTGAATATCGGTGAAGAGATTCAAAAGCTTCAGGAAAAGAGCAAAAAACTCACCGAAAAAATTTATGGCAACTTGTCATCCTGGCAGATTTCCCAGGTCGCGCGTCATCCGCTGCGTCCTTATACGCTGGATTACATTCAACACATCTTTACCGATTTTGATGAATTGCACGGCGATCGTCTGTTTGCTGACGATATGGCTTTGATTGGTGGCATTGCCCGACTTGAGGGCAAACCCGTGATGGTGATTGGCCATCAGAAAGGCCGTGGCACCAAAGAAAAGGTACGCCATAATTTTGGTATGCCGCGCCCGGAAGGTTATCGAAAGGCGCGCCGTCTGATCGAACTGGCCGAGCGCTTCCAGTTGCCGGTCTTGAGTTTTATTGACACCCCGGGTGCGTACCCGGGCATCGACGCGGAAGAGCGTGGCATCAATGAAGCCATTGCCGAAAACATGGCGATGATGTCGCGTGTGCGTACGCCGTTGATTGCAACGGTGACCGGGGAAGCCAACTCCGGTGGCGCGATTGCAATTGGTATCGCCGATCATTTGAACATGCTGCAATATTCCACCTATACCGTTATCACCCCGGAAGGCTGCGCCACCATTTTGTGGAAGTCTGCAGAGCATGCAGCGGATGCCGCCGAAGCCATGGGTGTAACCTCAAAACGCCTGGAGGAGTTGGGGATTGTGGACACCACCATTCCCGAGCCATTGGGCGGTGCACATCGAGACATCAAAGCAGTGGCAGCCAACATTAAATCCGCCTTGGTGGATCAGGTTGAGCGCTTGCAGAACATGGATATCGATAGCCTGGTTGATCGTCGGTACCGGCGACTGATGAGTTACGGCATCAGCCGCTGAGTCGACGAACGGGCAAATTTCCAGGGGTTTCAGTCAGGGGTTTTCAGCATGTCAGACAAGCATCTGGCGGGCACGGCCCCGGCATTGCTCCATTCTTTAAAACAGCTGCATGAACACTTCCCGCAAGGTCGGCGTCTGGTCATTGCCCTCAGTGGCGGGCTTGATTCCATGGTGTTGCTGGATGTGTGTTGTGAGTTGCAGCCTGAATGGATCAGTCAGTTTCCGGGTGGCGTACGCGCCATTCATGTCCATCATGGTTTGAGTGTTAATGCAGACAGCTGGCTGGCTTTTTGTGAACAGCAATGTGCTAAGCGCGCCATCCGCTTGAGCAGTGTGAAAGCGGGTGCTTTTGTCAGGGCGTTTTGTGCGGCAGGCGACAGTATTGAGGAAGCCGCACGGCGCGCGCGCTATCAGAGTTTTGAACGCGAGCTGGCCGACGATGAAGTGCTGCTGACCGCGCACCACAAAAACGATCAGGTCGAAACCGTGTTGCTGAATCTGTTACGTGGCAGTGGCGCTCGCGGTCTGTCAGGCATGCCAGTGGGCAGAGCGCTGGGACAGGGGCAGTTATGGCGTCCATTGCTGCAGCAAAGCAGGGCTGAGCTTGAGGCCTACGCCCTGAGTCGGGCGCTGCCATGTATTGAGGATGAAAGTAACAGCGATGTCCGATTTAGTCGTAATTTTCTGCGCCATCAGGTGCTGCCATTACTGGCATCACACTGGCCTTCGGTGCAGGACACCTTGCTGCGAACGGCTGCGCTGCAGGCGGATAATGATCAGTTATTGTCGCAGTTAGCCGGGCAGTATCTGAGTCAGCATCATGATGTGGAAGAAAACACGCTGAACATTGCCGGCTTGTTGTCAACAGCACCTGCCATGCAGCGCTTGGTGCTCAGGCATTGGTTGCACAACGCCAGCTGCACACAAGAGTCTGCCGGGCAGTGGCCGGAGTGGCAAAGTGTACAAACACTGATGGATGAGGTGATGTTGGCCTCAGCAGATGCTGAACCACTGTTGCAGTGGCAGGGGCGCGAGGTCCGCCGGTTTCGTGATCGGCTTTATATGATGTGGCCGGCTGAGCCTTTGCCGCCGGCTCCGATTGATGGCTTTTTATGGCGACAGACGCCTGATGGTCGTTTGCCGGTGATGGTATTGCCCGGCAACAATGGCAGTTTGCGTCTGCTGCAGAGTAAAGACGGCGGCATGGTTTTCCCGGAAGGTGAGTGCCGTGTGCGATATCGCGGTGCGGATGGGCTGGAGTGTGCGTTAGCAGGGCGTCCGCGCCGGGCACTCAAGAAAATTTTGCAGGAATCAGATGTGCCGCCGTGGGTGCGTTCACGAACGCCGCTGATTTTTATTGATAATCAGCTGGCATGGATTGCCGGTGTGGGTGTTTGTGAAGGATTTCAAATCAATAACGGCGGTAATGGCTGGGCAGTCAACTGGCAGATGCCAGTGTATGAGGCGCCGGAACACTGAGCGTGCAGCCACAGATGTTCGAGTATTCAAGCTCGACTAAAACAGACAATGGAACACAGACCGGACACAAAGACCGGAACATGTTCCCGGATAATTAATTTGTTCATGCGTGGGGCTTCTGGTAATCTGGCGTCCCATCAATGACTCAGGATGGGGCGTTAATGACGCGATATATTTTCATCACCGGTGGGGTTGTGTCCTCACTCGGCAAAGGTATTACCTCAGCATCGCTTGGTGCAATTCTCGAAGCGCGTGGCCTCAAGGTCACCATGCTTAAACTCGACCCGTATATCAACGTTGATCCGGGCACCATGAGTCCGTTCCAACACGGTGAAGTGTTTGTAACGGCAGACGGTGCCGAGACCGATCTTGATCTGGGGCACTACGAGCGTTTTATTCGCACCACCATGAAAGCCGGTAACAACTTTACTACCGGCCGCGTGTATGAAGAGGTCATTCGTCGCGAGCGTCGTGGCGACTATCTGGGCGCCACCATTCAGGTGATTCCGCATATTACCGATGAAATCAAACGGCGTGTCATCCTGGGCGCAGCCGGCGCGGATGTGGCGCTGGTTGAAATTGGCGGCACGGTAGGCGATATCGAGTCGCAACCGTTTCTGGAAGCGGTGCGTCAGATGCGCGTGGAACTGGGTTCCTCTTACGCTTTGTTTATGCACCTGACGCTGGTGCCTTACATAGCAACGGCGGGCGAAACCAAAACCAAACCCACGCAGCACTCTGTCAAGGAATTGCGCTCCATTGGTATTCAGCCCGATATTTTGATTTGCCGTTCCGAGCAGGAAATTTCTGAGTCCGCGCGCCGCAAAATTGCCTTGTTTACCAACGTTGATTTACCCGCCGTTGTCTCTCTGCCTGACACCAACACCATTTACCGCATCCCCTCGCTGCTGCGCGCTGCTGAGCTGGATGAGTTTGTGGTGAAAAAGTTTGGCCTGGATTGCCCTCCTGCTGATCTGAGTGAATGGCAACGAGTTGTGGATGCCAAACTTAACCCTGATCAGGAAGTGACCATTGCCATTGTGGGCAAATACATGGAGCTGCTGGATGCCTATAAGTCGCTGATTGAAGCGGTCAGCCACGCCGGTATCCAGACCCGAACCCGTGTAAACGTCAAGTACATTGATTCCAGCGATATCAAAGTGCATGGCACCCATTTGTTGGAAGGTGTGCACGCCATTCTGGTGCCGGGCGGCTTTGGCATGCGTGGTGTGGAAGGTAAAATTCTGACCGTGCAATATGCCCGTGAAAACAAGATTCCTTATCTGGGTATCTGCCTGGGTATGCAAGTCGCAGTGATTGAGTATGCGCGTAATCTGGCCGGACTGAATGACGCGCACAGCACTGAGTTCAAACCGGAATGTAAAGATCCGGTGGTGGCTCTGATCAGTGAATGGGTGGCGGCTGATGGCGCCATCGAGCAGCGAGATGAACATTCAGATCTTGGCGGAACTATGCGTCTGGGTGCCCAGCAGTGTCGTCTGGTGCCGGGGTCAACCGCGCACAGCTGTTACGGGCAGGATGTGATTACCGAGCGACATCGTCATCGTTATGAAGTCAACAATAACTATCTTGAGCAACTGCAGGCGGCCGGCTTAAAAATCACGGGTCGCTCCATGGATGGCGAATTGGTAGAAATGATCGAAGTGCCTGATCATCCGTGGTTTGTTGCTTGTCAGTTCCATCCTGAATTTACCTCAACACCCAGAGATGGCCACCCCTTGTTTACCGGGTTTGTGAATGCCGCTCTGGCGCATCAGGCGCAGTCAGTGAGTGCAGATGTAACGTCAGTCGAAGGAGCACAGTTATGAGTTTGACTGACACCATGACGCCTGTGCATCTGACATTGTCAGAACAGGTATGTTTTGGAAATGATTTGCCGTTTGTGTTGATCGGCGGCATGAATGTGCTGGAGTCGTCAGACCTGGCGCATGAAGTCGCTGCTCATTATGTAGAGGTGTGCGGGCGCCTGAATATTCCTTACGTATTCAAAGCGTCATTTGACAAGGCCAATCGTTCGTCAATTCACTCCTATCGAGGTCCGGGTCTTGACGCAGGTTTAAAAATTCTGCAGGACATTAAAGACCGATTCAAAGTACCGGTGTTGACCGATGTGCATGAGCCCTGGCAGGCCGCGCCGGTTGCCGAGGTGGCGGATATTATTCAGCTGCCAGCCTTTTTATCGCGACAAACCGATCTGGTGGCTGCCATGGCAAACACCAAAGCCTTTATTAATATCAAAAAAGCCCAGTTTTTAGCGCCGCAGGA
>JAUSPW010000035.1 GCA_030652635.1 Pseudohongiella sp.
ACACCGCCTGAAGAAGCGCTGCCCAGTGGCCCGATGCCGGAAATTTTCTAAGGTTAAAATTTCTTAATCGCGCTCGTTGAGACTGGTCAGGATATGGTGGTAACTCTCCAGCCGAGCCGGATCAATCTCTCCGCGCTTAACGGCTTCCAGCAAGGCACAGTCCGGTTCATGCTGGTGATGGCAGTCTCTGAAACGACATTTTCCTGCCCATGGCCTGAATTCAATAAATCCGTTCATCAACGCGTCAGCTTCGATGTGCCACAAACCAAACTCACGAATGCCTGGTGAATCGATCAAGTCGCCACTGCCTGGCAGGTGATACAACTTTGTTGCTGTTGTGGTGTGGGTGCCTTTTTGACGCCCTACAGATAAATCTCCCACATCAGCAGCATGTTCGTCATCATCGTCACTGACACCGCGCAAGGTGTTGATCAAAGACGATTTGCCCACACCGGATTGCCCAACAAATACCGCGGTCTGTTCAGCCAACGCCGCTTTCAGCAGATCCATGCCGTCGCCTGAATGGCTGGAGACACGCAGTGTCTCGTAGCCAATGCGCGCATAACGCTGCAGCAATGCTTCAACATTTACGCTGCTTTTTGTGGTGAGATCAGATTTGTTGAGCAATAACAACGGTCGCAGGCCGAGGTGCTCAATGGCGACCATATATCGGTCAATGAGATTGCCAAACGGCTCCGGTCTGGGCGCAATCACCACCACAACGCAGTCCACGTTAGCTGCAATGGCACGTAATTCACCCCGGTGATTCGGTCGGCTCATCGCCGAGTGCCGCGGTTGCTGCGCAACAATCACACCACTCTGGCCAGATTCAATCTGCCATAACACCTTGTCCCCGGTCACCATGGCAGGCAAATTGCTGCGTTGAAAGCAGCGGAAAATTTCTCCGCGGTGCTCAATGTCCAGGGACTCCACGTCAATCTGCTGTCCATAGTGACAGACAATCAATCCTTCCAGACTGATGCCTGTTGAGACGTCTTCAGGGGTGTCGGGTGTGTCAGAGGATCGCACCCCCGTATCCCGGGCATTGCGATCTTGCCGCGCCTGTTGATTGCCGGAGATGCGTCGTTGTTGCTGTTGGTTCAGTCGTCGTTTGGTCATGGGTCGGCATTCTATTACAATGTGGTCTGAAAAGGCGCTAGCGCCTCCCTTTGCCGCAAAATTGATATTGGAAAACTGACTATGGCCAGTGCCGTGATAGACAAAAGCAAAACGCTGATCTGGATTGATATGGAGATGACCGGTCTCGAACCTGATTCTGATCGCATCATTGAGATCGCGACACTGGTGACCGACGCTGATCTGAATATCATCGCAGAGGGGCCTGTGTTGGCCGTTCATCAGAGTGATCAGGCACTGGCCGCGATGGATGATTGGAATCAGCGTACACACGGCGCGTCCGGTCTGATTGAACGTGTTCGCGCCAGCACAACGGGTGATGCAGAGGCCGAGCAGTTGACCCTGGATTTCCTGCGCCAATACGCCGACCCACGCAGCTCACCCATGTGTGGCAACAGTATCCATCAGGACCGGCGCTTTATGGTGCGCTATATGCCTGCGCTTGAAGCGTTTTTCCACTACCGCAATCTGGATGTCAGCACTGTGAAGGAGTTGGCCCGGCGCTGGCGCCCCGAGCTGCCAGCAGGTTTTGTCAAAACCGGCACACACCAGGCGTTGGACGATATTCACGAATCGATCAATGAGCTGAAATACTACCGCGAACACTTTTTCAGAATGTCGTAATACCGTGTCGGCGTAAGGCCCATTGCACATGCTCACGCACCAGCGCGGACTCATGATGTTCGCGCTGGCGCAAGGCTTCGATCACCGGAATCGTTGAGGGGGCATTACCCAGGCCAACAGCAAGATTTCTTAACCATCCCTCATAACCAATACGCCGGATTGCTGAGCCCTCCGTGCGTTGCTCAAACATGTCTGCGGTCCACAAAAACAAGGCGCTCAGCTCACTGCTATCCAACGTATGCCTTGGTGCAAAGTCAGCTTCCTCGCTGATGCGGGTGAACTTGTTCCATGGGCAAATCAACTGACAGTCGTCACAACCAAACACCCGGTTGCCCATTGGCGCGCGCAGTTCCTCAGGGATGCTGCCTTTTAACTCGATGGTCAAGTAGGAAATACAACGTCGCGCGTCCAGTAGATTGGGGCCAACAAAGGCTTGAGTCGGACAGATATCGAGACAGGCCGAACAACTGCCGCAATGCGCGCTGGCAGGGGCATCAACGGGCAGTGGCAAATCGGTAAACAATTCACCCAGAAAAAACCACGAGCCTGCCTGTTTATTGATTAGCATGGTGTTTTTGCCAATCCAGCCAAGGCCGGCTTTTTCTGCCAGCGCGCGCTCAAGCACCGGCGCACTGTCCACAAAAGCGCGATAACCAAACGCCCCGACTTGCCCGGAGATGCGCTCGGCAAGTCGTTGTAATCGGCGCCTGATCAGTTTGTGATAGTCACGACCACGGGCATAGCGTGATATGTAGGCTTTGTGTTTCTGCTGTAAAGGCGCAAGTGTTTGATCAAGGCTGAGGCTGTAGTCCATCCGCACGCTGAGCACACGCAAGGTCCCGGGGTGCAGCTGTGCAGGATCTAAACGTAAATCCCGATGACGCTCCATGTAGTGCATGTCGCCATGGAAGTTTTTAGCCAGCCAGGCATCGAGATGAGGTTGATGAACACTCAAATCGATATCCGTCACGCCTAGCTGCTGAAAGCCCAGTTCTTGTGCCCACTGTCGGATCAGTGTCAGCAGTTGCTCAGGGTCAATGTCTGCCTTGTCCTTCATGTGAGATTCCGGCGTGATGGTCACAGCTGTCGCAAGATCTCTGCGGCCTGTTCCAGTGTGCTGTTGTCTTTACAGAAACAAAACCGGATGACGCGCGAATCTGGCGGACTCTCGTAAAACGCAGACAGTGGTATGGCAGCAACGCCTTTTTCCTGGGTCATCCAGTTAACAAACGCGACATCATCCAGCGTGCTGATCTGACTATAGTCAACACATTGAAAATAGGTGCCCGCCGACGGTGTAAAAGAAAAACGTGAATCGCTTATCAGCTCACAAAAATAATCGCGTTTTTGCTGATAAAAGGCCGGTAGCTCAAGATGATGTTGTGGGCAGTCACGCATAAAGTCTGCAATGGCGTATTGCAAGAAACTGGTGGATGTAAACGTCACAAACTGATGAACCTTGCGAAACTCGGCGGTCATGGATGCGGGCGCTGCGCAGAACGCCATTTTCCAGCCGGTGGCATGGTAAGTTTTTCCAAATGAAAATACCGCAAAACTTTTTTCACGCAATTCAGCATGCCTCAGCACACTTTCATGCCGGGCGCCATCAAACACCATGTGCTCATATACTTCGTCGGATAACACATAAATGTCACGATCACGGATCAAACTGGCCAGCGTGTCGAGGTCAGTTTTGCTGAGTACCGAGCCACTGGGGTTATGAGGTGAATTGATAATAATCAAGCGGGTGCGGTCGTTGATACGGTCGGCTACCTGTTGCCAGTCAATATGGTATCCAGGTTGCTGCAGCTGCAGATGAATGGGTTTTC
>JAUSPW010000042.1 GCA_030652635.1 Pseudohongiella sp.
GGGGCCGCACCCACAGCGTTGATCGCTTGCACGATGTCAGCCAGCGTTGTACCCGCATCAAACAGGAACATTCGGCTGTCTTCCTGCGTTACCGTGATATCAGTCTGCGGCAGCACAGCGGTTTCGCCCTCAGAGAACGGAGCTGGCTGACT
This sequence comes from Pseudohongiella sp., assembly GCA_030652635.1. Lineage (GTDB taxonomy): Bacteria > Pseudomonadota > Gammaproteobacteria > Pseudomonadales > Pseudohongiellaceae > Pseudohongiella. The sequence continues at coordinate 153 of JAUSPW010000042.1, forward strand.
GACAGCAAAACTTTCGCTGATGGTAACGCTCAGGCTGCCATGGGTAATGGCTGCTGGTGACACACGAACGTGCTCACCGATTACGATAGTGCCAGTACGTGAGTTGACGATAACTCGCGCAGATGCAGCGCCCTGCTCTATCTGCATGTTCTCGAGCTCGGAGACGTAGGCCACACGTGCTTGCGGATCAATGGGGGCTCGTACTCGAATGGACACTGCGTCCAACGCTTCAGCCGTACCGTCACCAAGGAAGCTGTTTATAGCACCTGACAAACGACGCGCCGTGGTAAAGTCCGCACGTTTCAGGTTAAACGTTACATAATCGCCTGTATTAAATGCTGTCTCTACCTCACGAACTGTGGTTGCGCCACCTGGGATGCGACCAACACTGGGCACGTTGATGGAGATACGCGAACCATCTGCGCCTTCCACACCCAGACCACCTACAATCAGGTTACCTTGCGCTATTGCATATACTTCCCCGTCAACACCCAACAGGAAAGTACGCTCCAGGCTACCACCACGAAGACTGGCGGCATTGGCCAGCGATGACACGGTGATGTCGATATTCTGACCGGGCTTGGCAAACGCCGGTAATTCAGCTTGCACGGATACTACCGCCACGTTGCGCAGTTGAAAGTTCTGATTAGCCGGCATTGGAATGCCAAACTGATCGAGGTAGGCCCTAAAAGATTCAGCAGTGAATGGGGCCTGAGTTGTCTGGTCGCCAGTGCCATCAAGACCAGTGACCAAGCCGACGCCTACCAACATGTTTGCCTGCACACCCTGAATGTTCGCAATATCTTTGATCCGATCAGCCTGCGCTGACACTGAAAAACCCAGCACCTGCACAACAATCAACACAGCACACAGCATTTTTCTGCTGGCTTGCTGAGCGATGTTTCTGTTTGCTGTTACGTTTTTCATGTTCGTATCCTGATCAAGCGAAGAAATATTTTGTCTATTTAAATCAAATCAAAGTGGCCAATACGGTCCAACAAAAAATCTGCTGAGAATGCCGGGTTCATTGGTGTTGGCCATGGTGCCAGTGCCGCTGTATGCGATCCGCACATCTGCAACCCGGGTTGAAGCAATGGTGTTATCCGGTGCGATGTCCTGACGTCTGACCAAGCCGCTGATGCGGATGTACTCTTTGCCGCGGTTGATCTGCAGCCATTTTTCCCCACGCACTTCCAACAGACCATTTGGCAAAACATCGGTCACGGTGACGGTGATGTTTCCTCTGAGTTGATTACTCAAATCCGAATTGGCTGAGCCGGAAAAGTCCGAACCACCACCCAGTTCCAATCCGCTTTCGCTGCGACCAAACAGGGATATGTCCCCCGTGCTGGTGCTGGATTCTTTGTTAAACGTTGTGCCAGACGAATTACTGGCACTGGTGGATTCGTTCAGATTAATGGTCAGTACATCGCCTAAACGGTGAGCGCGACGCTGATACAAATTCACCGCGGTACCTGGGCTGTAAATGGAGCCTGAGATACGCCCGGAGTCATCAGCCGCACTCACCCACACCGGCGCATATCGCGGATCATCAGGCATCGGGCCTTCAGGCAAACGCACACCACAGGCCACCAGCAGCAGCACAGGGCTGAGTTTTGCGAGGCGTTTAAATTGTGTTGTGTTCATGCGTTACTCCTGCAAATCATTTAGTTCAGCGATTAAAGGTTCTGGCTAAGGAACGACAACATCTGGTCCGCTGTTGAAATGACTTTAGAGTTCATTTCATAAGCACGCTGAGTTGTAATCATATCTACCAACTCCTCCACGACTTCCACATTGGAGCTTTCAAGAGCACCTTGTACCACCAGACCCATGCCGTTCTGACCAGGGGCGGACTGCTGGGGCGTGCCACTCGATACGGTTTGCACAAACAAGTTGCCGCCAATCGCCTGCAATCCTGCCGGGTTAATGAAGTCAGCAAGATTCAGATTGCCTATGTTTACTGATTCAGGCTGTCCAACCAGTCTTGCTGTGACGACACCATCGGAACCGATGGTAATGCTCTGGGCGTTTTGTGGAACGTTGATACCAGGATTCAGCAGGTGGCCGGATGCAGTGACAATTTCGCCGTCGGCGCTCATATGAAACTGGCCATCGCGTGTGTAAGCAGAAGTGCCATCCGGCATCAGGATTTCAAAAAATCCGCGACCATTCACCGCCAGATCCAGCGCCTCACCTGTGGTTTGCAGAGCACCTTGATTAAAAAGCTTCTGCGTTCCGACTACGCGTACACCGGTACCGACCTGCAGGCCCGATGGCAATTCTGTATTCTGGGTAGAGCTGGCACCTGGCTGCCGCTGGATTTGATACAGCAGATCTTCAAAAACCACACGATCCTTTTTGAAGCCGTTTGTGGCAACGTTGGCCAGGTTGTTTGATAAGGCTGCGAGGCGCGTATCCTGGGCACTGAGACCGGTCTTTGAAATGTATAGTGCTGCGTGCATTCTGGTTTACTCCTGTTGCCGGGCCTGCCGGCACTTCAATCACTCTTCGCTATGAGCGGCAATTTTTTTCCGCTTTTACTGCTCTTGTTACTGTATCTGCAAGAGCCGTGCCGAAGTTTCAGAATTTTGTTGAAGTGTTTGAATTAACTTAACATTCATCTCGTAGTTACGCGTCAGATTGATCATCTCAACCATGGAATCAACCATATTGACGTTGCTGCCTTCGAGGTAACCGGAAACCAATTGCACACTGCCGTCGGGCAGCGCGTCGAAGCCATCCCGACGACGCAACAATCCATCCGATCCCTTAATCATGTCGGCTTGATCAACATTGACCAGCTTGACTCGGTCAACAGCAGCCAGTACGTCCGCAGCCTGACCCAGCTCTCGCAACGACACCGTGCCATCTTCACCAATCTCGATTGATTCATGCGGTGGCAGCACAATGGGTCCGCCATTACCAAGCACCGGCAAACCATTACCGGTCATCAACTCACCAAACACGCTTATCTTCAGGTCACCGGCGCGGGTGTAGGCTTCACTTCCGTCCGCCGTTTGAACAGCAATCCAGCCCTCACCACTTACAGCAACATCCAGGCTGTTGCCCGTTTGTTGCAGTGGACCTTTACTGAAATCGGTCCCGGGGTTCTCTGTCATGCTGTAAACACGAGAAGGCATACCTTCTCCATAAACTTGCATAGAGCGTGCTTGCGCCAGATCTGCACGAAAGCCGTTGGTACTGGCATTGGCCATGTTGTGTGCATGTATCGCCTGTGCGCGCATGGTTTGCGATGCACCGGTCATGCTGATATATAAGGCCTTGTCCATAACGTTCTCCGTGCTCGTCTAGTAGTAACGCAAATTCAATTTATTACAGGTTGATAATGGTCTGCGTCGCATCATCAGTTGCAGAGATAATCTGCGCGGCTGCCTGATAATTGCGTTGGGAAATAATCAACTGAACCAGTTCTGTTGGAAGATCAACGTTGGAGTCTTCAAGCGCGCCCGACTGGATTGCACCAAGTCCCGCAGTGCCTGCGCCAGACACTGACGCCGCTCCCGACTCACTTGTCTCCGCAAATTTCGAACCACCCAGATTCGCCAGTCCGCTGGAGTTGGCAAAATTCGCGAGTGCCACTTCACCCAGTACACGCGACTGACCATTAGAGAAGCGCGCAGAGATCAACCCACGTGTATTCACTTCGAGACCTGTCAACTGACCTTTTGCAAAGCCATCCTGATCGTTCTCCTGCACCGAGAAATCACCACCGAATGCAGTCATGCCAGTCAGGTCAATTTTGAAGTTTGAGTTGTTAAGCTGGTCTGATACGTTGAGGTCACCGGGCTTCGGGCCTGCGCCAATACGACGACCGGCAGCATCAACGGGATACCAGTTAGTAATTTCAATTGGCAACTGATTAGGATCAAAACGACCTGTGTCATCAAATTTCAGGTCATAACGGGCAGGAACCGGCAGACCGTCCTGTGAGTTGGGATCAAATCCGATATCACGACCATCAACCTGGAAATAAACACTCCACAAATTAGTGTCACCCAAGTCGTTCGGTCGCTCTTTAACAAAATACATCGCCAATGAGTGCTGGGTACCTACAGTGTCATAAATAGTAATAGCTGTAGAACGATAGTAGGTTTCTGGATTTTTTGGATCAAACGTATTGGTAATAAATGAACGCCCATCCAGCGCATCTGGTTGTGATATATCACCAAAAATGCTGCCAATCTGTAGCGTTTGATCTATCGGGTTGCCATCAGCATCAACATTGGCACCGCGCATTACAACACCTTCTTCCAGGGTAAACTCAACGGTCCCCCCCACAACAATCACATCCGTGCCATTAAAGTTAGCAACAGCGGTTGCACCAACAGGAACACGATTACCTGTTACCGAGTCTTTTTCAGAACCAGACACCGTAATCGTGCCATTTCCGACAGAGCCGCTGGTGAAATTAAGGTCCGCACCGGTATCGTGAGAGACCTGTAAAGCACCATTCACCACGCGGGCGCTAACATTGGTGTTAGCATTGTTGATTGAGTTTGCCAACAGGTTAAACGCATCGGGATTGGCGGGATCAACTTCAAATTCACGACCATTAATGGCAAATCGGGCTGTTGCTGGCGCAACTGGCCCTGCAGTAATTGCCGTAATAAAGGCTACCGTCTTACCTTGTGCCGCCACACCACTGGCACCTGCAAAAATTTCAGCCACCTGGTTCGCTGTTGAGTTTGCCGGAACAGTAATCTTACGCAACTGTCGATCAGCGCCTATCACTTCTATGGTATTAGACTGGTAACCATTGTTTCTTGGATCCAATGCATCCAAAAGTATAGGTGGTGTACTGCGACCAGCATTAAGTGTTAAATTACTGCCGACGACTGCCGAAGGTTGGGTTGCCGCATCAAGATTGATAATGGTCTTAACACTGGTAGTTGGGCGTGGCTGAATTTCACCTGTGGTCACTCGCAGGTCAGTGAGAGGTCCGCCGCCTGTGGCATTACCTGCGGCTGATGGTGCAAATCCCTGAATCTTCTCGCCATCGCTGTTAACGATAAAACCGTTGCGATCGGTACCAAACGCGCCAGCACGCGAATACGCAATGCCGGACTCACCTTTTAGCACAAAAAATCCTTCGCCATTGATCGCAAGGTCTAATGTGTTCTGGGTGAAACTGATATTACCTTGTGTGAAGCTTTGTTTGATCTCTTGCAGTGTCACACCACTACCTGACTGAGTACCACCGCCACCTAATACAGATGCAGCATACACGTCGCCAAACACCGTCTTTGCAGCCTTGAAGCCGTTTGTACCGGAGTTGGCGATGTTGTTACCTGTAACGCTAATCTCTTGTTGTGCAGCATTCAACGCGCTCAAACCAATGTTAAAACTCATTTTACTTACCTCTTTGGCGGGCCTTTATTCCGGCCTGATTCAATGTTTATTTAATACCGATAATTCTGTTAACTTGTAAAATCAATTGATCTGGATAATGTCGGACATTGACTTGGGTCCGATACCCGCAAGATTCAGCGTTAATTTGCCACTAGGCTCAATGGTGACACTATTGACATTTGCACTGAGATAAACCGGCAAAGCTTCAGTCACACCACCACGAGATGCGGACACTTCAAATCTGTAGTTACCTTGTGGGAAACGCTGGTCTTTTGCATCCATACCAGTCCAGATAAATTCTTTGCGGCCTTCACTCTGTTGGCCCAGAGAGAACTGATCTACCAATGCCCCTGAACTGTTATATACACTGAGCGTTGATTCCTGAGCAGCAATATCAAAGTCAGCCAACACGCTGATGGCACCTGTTGTTCCCAACATGGTTTCAGAGGACTGAACATGCACTGGACGTCCAACCAGAGAAGTAGCCTGCAAGTGCTGCGTAGACTGAAATGCTGACGAGAACTGTGAAAAGCTCTGGCTCATTTTCTGAGACTCTTCCAGTTGTGAGAACTGCGCCAATTGCGCCACAAACTCACCGTTCTCCTGTGGCGACGTTGGATCCTGATTCTCAAGCTGTGCAATCAATAACTTGAGAAATTCGTCACGACCCAGTGCTTTTTTGGGATCGCTGGACTTGCTTGGTTCTGGCAATGCATAGTCATTCAGTACACGACTCAAGGCATTGTTGTTATTCAGTTCCATAATAATTCACTCCAGTTATTGGTTAGGCCTGGCCCAGACTCATGACACGTTGCATCATGGTGCGGGCGGCGGTCATCACATCGACGTTCAACTGGAACGCGCGTGAAGACGAAATCATGTTTGTCATTTCTTCGACAATGTCGACATTCGGGTAATACACAAAACCTTCTTCGTTGGCCATGGGATTACCTGGTTCAAATCTGGGCTGCAATGGACGGCTGTCTTCAACAACGCCCGCTACACGAACACCAGCAGATGCTGCACCGGTCGCACCACTGAACATTTCAGACATCGCGTCATTAAACATCGGGGCAAAAACTGGATGACGTGCGCGGTACGTCTGATCGGCACTGCTCGCCGCACTGTTGGCATTGGCCATGTTGCTGGCGGTTGTATTCAATCGCAGTGACTGGGCACTCATGCCGGAACCTGCGATATCAAAAATTTGCATCAGGCTCATGGTTACTCTCCCCGCAACGCCTTCATCAGGCCGGTAAATTTGCTGTTAAGAAATTGGAAGCTGGCTTGGTGTTCGATGGCATTGCGGGCAAACGCAGCGTTCTCGATCTGCTCATCGACGGTGTTTCCATCAAGAGATGCTTGAGTTGGGACGCGGTACATGGCCTCGGCCCGTGTACTCAAGGAGAAACCACCGAGATGACGGGCATTGGTTTTTGCCACATCAACGCTGCGAACATTGCGGTTGGAGGCCTGGCTCAATATGGATTGAAAATCAATATCCCGTGCTTTGTAGCCCGGTGTGCTGGCGTTAGCGATGTTGTTGGCTAGCAAGGCGGTGCGTTGGGTACGCAGCACCAGTGCCTGTTCGTGCACACCTAACGCTTTTGAGAAACTGATGGTCATATTGTTTTGCTCCAGAATTGCCTTGTTCGCGACAATTTAAAGAAAGCAAGACCCGTGCCATCAAAAATAATGTATATACATCAACTGAATAGAACTATTCTATAGAAGGAAGTGGCAAGCAATTGCCTGCTTAAAACTTAGATTTGAAGGAGTTTTTGCCGAGGGCGGTGAATATTGCCGCTACTGACCATCGCGAGGCAAAGGCAGGATGACACACCCTGCCCTTAATATTTCAGGTGCGATAGACACTGGTGTGGGGGCTGATACGCTCAAGGCTATATTTATCAGCCAATGCTGCGGGCAGAGACTCCGAAGCACCCAGAATCAGGCTGGCTCCCGGGTTCATGACTGACCGCATCCGCTGAAGAATATCGATTTTAAGATCAGCTGCAAAATAAATCAGTACGTTGCGGCAGAAAACAATGTCAAATCGGCCCAAGGATGAGTAGGAATCTTTGAGGTTTAACTGACGGAAATTGACTCGCTGAGTGATTGACCGCTTAAGTTGATAACGACTCAAGGGCAATTCATCAAAAAACTGCCGCCTACGCGCTTCTGTCAGCCCCCTGCTCACACTCAGACTGTCATATTCAGCCTGACGAGCACTGTTGAGCATGGACATTGAAATATCTGTTGCGACTATTTCCGGGTCGCGCATGAGCACGCCAGGATTCCGACTTTTGAACTCTTCAATCACCATACTGATTGAGTAAGGCTCCTGTCCGGACGAACAGGCAGCCGACCAGATTCGGATTGAAGAGCGCTTCTCTTGCAATATCAGTCGTGGCAACAGGACATCCCTGAGCGCGTCAAATGGAGCGCTGTCACGAAACCAGAAGGTTTCGTTGGTTGTCATTGCATCAATGACCTTTTCCTTGAGCCCGGGTGTTGATTGCTGGTTTACGCGCGTCACCAGTGCCGACAGAGACTTGATCTGCAGATCTTCCATGATACGTCGCATACGATTGGCAACCAGGTATTGTTTATTGTCACCCAGCACAATCCCGCAGGCCTGATCCAGAAACGTTCTAAAGACCTGATAATCATCTATCGTGAACTGCTGTTCGTCTAACATAGTCTCTCTTCAATCACATGACTTGCCGAAACCCAGACCAGTCAATTCTGTCATGCTGCCTTGTGACGCGCTTCAAGCTGTTGTAACACACGTTGCGCCAACTCATCCGGATTAAATTTTGCCAGGAAATCGTTCGCGCCAACCTTTTCAACCATTGCCTGGTTAAATACACCGCTAAGGGAGGTATGCAGCATGATATGCAACGCAGCAAGACGAGGATCGGCTTTTACCGACGCCGTCAGTGTGTACCCATCCATTTCCGGCATTTCAATGTCTGAAATCAGTAATACATATTTTTCAAGCGGATTCTGCCCTTGCGCCAGCATCTCTTTAAGATGGTTTAAGGCCTGCTTGCCATCGTTCAAAACAACCGTCTGCAAACCAATGGCTTCGCAACAGCGTTTGATCTGCGATCGTGCGACGCTTGAATCGTCGACTATCAGCACTGTATTGATCTCTTCTGCGCGCTTGCCGGAGTTGACTAATGATTGACTCAGGCTTCGCCCTGCCGGAGACACTTCTGACAGGATGCGCTCCACGTCCAGAATTTCAACCAGTTTATTGTCAACTTCTGTTACGGCAGTGAGATAGTGCTCGCGTCCGGAACCTTTGGGCGGCGAATGCACATCTTCCCAGTTCAGGTTGACTATGCGCTCGACGCCACGCACAAGGAATCCCTGCACCGAATTGTTATATTCAGTAATGATAATGAAACCACCCACCACGTCAGCCAGTGGTCGACCGCCCGTCGCGATGCTCAAATCCAGAATAGAGATGGTTCGGCCACGCACATAAGCTACACCTCGCACCACGGGGCTGCTATGCGGCAAGATACTCAACGCCGGACAGGGCAATACTTCTTTAACCTTAAATACGTTGATTCCGTAAAGTTGTCCGCCATTGAGCCGGAACATTAACAGCTCCAGTCGATTCTGACCGACAAGCTGGGTTCTTTTGTTAACGCTGTCCAATACGCCTGCCATGTAGGTACCTCCAACATTTCCAGTTTCGGCCTGACAAGAACTAATTATTGGTCTTGTGATGCGCCGTGTATCTGTATGTCGACATCTGCAACAATTTCATAAGGTCAAATTCAAAAAAAAACCAATCTGTCGGGCACAATTATTGCTTCATCATGACTGACGGGTAGAAAAATGCAGATACCCACCTGAAATTCGGTTTTTCGAACTCAAGAACGACGGATATTTGACGATATTTATG
>JAUSPW010000044.1 GCA_030652635.1 Pseudohongiella sp.
CCTGAGAACGTTCTGACGCTGCACCGGATGTTGTCGGAAGAGCCGCTGAATGACCCAAGTGAGGTCGGGTGTTATCGCCGAAAAGACGATGTTCAGGTGGTTGATATGAGGGATAACACCGCTTTGCATGTGCCCCCGAGTCACGCCGAATTACCTGAACGCATGCAGAGATTGTGCGATTTTGCCAACGCTGACGAAAGTGTTGAACCGTTTATTCACCCCGTCATACGCGCCATTTTGCTGCACTTTATGATTGGTTACGACCATCCTTTTGCTGATGGTAATGGCCGCACAGCCAGAGCACTGTTCTACTGGTCAATGGCACGGAGCGGTTACTGGCTAATGGAATACACCTCAATCAGCCACATATTACGCAAGGCCCCGGTGAAATACATGCGCGCCTACCTCCACACGGAAACGGACAGGAACGATACGACTTACTTTCTGCTGCACCAGTTACACACTATTCGCCAAGCGATTGCCGCGCTACATGAGTATGTCGACCGCAAGGTACGTGAACACCGGCAAACGCAGAAAATGCTTGCTACCTCAACGGCGCTGCGTGGACGTTTTAACCACCGGCAGATCGCGCTCTTGAATCATGCCCTGCGTAATACCGGCGAGGCCTACCGGGTAGACGCACATCAGCGCTCACATGCCGTGGTCTACCAGACGGCACGAAATGATTTACTTTCACTCGAAGCGCTGGGTTTGCTGGAGAAAACCAGACAAGGTAACGCCTTTGTGTTTTATGCCTCTACAGATCTCAAAGAGCGTTTGAACGGATTGGCATGACGTGACGGCATCAGTTTATAACCACCTTTTCTTTGACAGATTGGCACTCATACTCACCATCTGAAAATGTTATAAGCTCCTGAGATTCATTGTTGGCACCATGGTCACAGCATTAACACGGAGAACTGCACATTGATCTACCCGCAACCCCTGCGTCAAGGCAGTCGGATCGCGATAACGGCGTTTTCTGCCGGCATTGCCGAGACCCATAAAAAGCGTTTCTGTGAGATAGTACGGACGATTGAAAACCGGGGTTATGATGTCAGCACACTTGCCGTCTCAATTCATTCAATGATCGGATGGGCGACTGTACATTGTTCAAATCTGATGGATTTGATCGATACCAACGTTGACCCATTGCTTGTAAACACCTTGAATTATCTGGAAACGCCCATGGGTGGAAGCTTTACCCAGGCAAGTTCGGAAAAGCACACAATACGTTGGCCACAAATCGAGATCGATCCACTTGCCTATGTTGTTGGCGAACACAATACGACATGGAAGTGGCTGCAAAAATCAGCCCATGACATCCGACAATGGCTTAAGTAAAAACGACCAAGACAAAAAACACGATAAACAATCAACAACGAGGCACCCATGTCCGCAAACGCAAGCTTCTTACAAATGTTTTCCACAATCACCGAGTCCGGCGAACTGCGCCTAGAGCTGATTGAAAAACCCATCCCAACACCCGGCCCTGATCAGGTATTGGTCAAGATTGAAGCGACACCCATCAATCCATCGGATCAGGGCGTGATGTTTGGCCGCGCTGATATCAGTGCTGCACAGACGATAGGATCAGGTAACAGCACAGTGTTAAGCGCGCCGGTTCCGCAACAAGCCATGCCTGCCATGAAAGCCCGCCTAGGTCAGGCTTTAGCGGTAGGTAACGAAGGTGCCGGCACGGTGGTGGCAACGGGAAGTTCCGAGCTGGCAAAAAGCTTGTCCGGAAAAATTGTCGCCGTGATGGGTGGCAGCATGTATGCACAGTATCGTTGTGTCGACGCCGCTGCCTGCCTGCCCCTGTTGGAAGGACACACGGCCAAAGATGGCGCCTCCTGTTTTGTGAATCCGCTGACCGCGTTGTCGATGATTGAGACCATGAAGATGGAAGGTCATAGCGCGCTGGTGCATACCGCCGCAGCTTCCAATCTTGGACAAATGCTGGTGCGCATCTGCAAAGACGATGGTGTTGAGTTGGTGAACGTGGTGCGCAAACCAGAGCAAGCCGCTATGTTGCGTGACATGGGCGCCAAGTATGTCGTGGATAGCAGCTCAGCCGATTTTATGGCGGAGCTGACGGATGCCATTCACGCTACTGGCGCAACACTGGCCTTTGATGCCACTGGCGGTGGTACGCTGGCGTCTGACATTCTGACTTGCATGGAAGCTGCTGCAGCCCGCACCCCGGGCGCCTACAGCATCTATGGTTCCGTCAAACACAAGCAGGTGTATCTGTACGGCAATCTCGATGTGTCTGCCACCAAGCTGCAACGCGCTTACGGTATGGCGTGGGGCGTCGGCGGCTGGTTGCTGCCCAACTTCCTCGCCAAAGCCGGCATGGAAATCGCTGTGCGTTTGCGCGCGCGCGTGGCACGGGAACTGACCACTACTTTTGCCAGCCATTACACCAACGAACTGTCGCTGGTCGAAGCACTTGATGCGGAAACGGTGCGTCAGTATTACGCCAAGCACACCGGTGAAAAGTTTTTGATTTGCCCGCAGAAATAATTGCCTTGATTCACGGGAACTGGCTGCCGACCAGGGCAGCCAGTGACGATAGATTCTGATATCCAGGAGATATCATCATGATCGGCTTTCGGCTTTTGCTTGTTGTTATCTTTACTGTCCTGACCGTCTACACCTTGGTGGTCATCACCAACCATGGCATCAATCTGTTACCGGTATTTTTTGGTGACATGGTACAAATGGGATGGCCAGGGCAGTTTAACCTGGACTTTATGTGCTTCCTGGCACTGTCAGCGCTGTGGGTGGCATGGAGGCATCAGTTCTCTGGCGCAGGATTAGCCCTTGGTGTGCTGGCATTTTTTGGCGGCGCTGTTTTTCTAAGTGTTTATTTGTTTATCCACAGCTTCAAAGTTAACAACAATCTTGTGGCCTTGCTGCTTGGGCCCAGCCGCGTTAACAATCAATAAATCAAGAAAAACTATCAAGAAGGAGACACAGTCATGCCAGGCCCCGCACAAACAGGCGCTGTGATTTATGCCAAGAATCTGCGCGCGATGACTGATTTTTATGGTGAACTTCTCAGCGGGTCAGTCATACATGCAAGTACTGAATTTACAGTACTGCAACTCGGCGATTTTCAATTGGTTATGCATGCCATGCCGCCTCATATCGCCAGCATGGTTGAGATTTCAACACCGCCGGAACTCAGAGAAGACACTGCAATCAAGTTGTTCTTCACGGTGTCCAGTTTTGAGTGGGCGACTGAGGTAGTGAACCGCTTGGGCGGTATCATGCAGAGCCAACGCTGGCACGGCACAGGCTTTACGGCGGGCAATGCCGCTGATTGTGAAGGCAACGTGCTGCAACTCAGGGTGTTTAAAGATTGAGTAACTCAAGCGTTCAGAATCCGTTTACAGAAATCACCCGTCGTGAGCACGCCATCACACTGGCGGATATCAAATCGCACGGTTGGAAACCTGCACTGACGGCCAGCCAACAGCGGCAGGATGCAATTGCCAACCTGATTGTATCAAGCGTCTCGGGCGGCATCGCGTGCCAGGCCGGCTGTTGGTACTGCTGTTATTTCAAAGTGGACGTGCATGCCGAGGAAGTGTTCCAGATTGTTGATTATGTGCGGGCAAAATTCAGCCCGGCGCGGGTGGCGAGACTTCAGCAAGAGCTTGCCGCCAATACAACAACCCTGCAGGCGCTTTCAACACATGGGCGGCTCACTGCCAATCTTAAGTGCGCTTTTCTGGATAATGGCCAGTGCTCTATTTACGAGGTGCGTCCTGCGCGTTGCAAAACCTTTCATGCCAAAGATGTTGAGGGTTGCAAGAAGTCATACGAAGACCCGAACGACCTGAGCATTCCAAGCTCCTTTATTCCGGAACTGTCACATGCTGGCGAGGCGCACCTTAAAGGCTTCCGGCAGGCGCTGGCTGATGCTGGCTACGACACCAACGCTTATGAATTGAACGCTGCGATGGCCTTAGCACTGGCAGACTCTACTCCAAAACGGCGTTTTGAGAAGCACAAAAAGGCGTTTGTGGGGCTGACCAGCAACAAGTGAATCGTGCGCGCCACGTTTACATGTTTGCTGCAGGGAGTGATTCCTTTCACATTAAAATCGTTGTCAACCATCGAATCTGACACCATCGGGACAGTCGAAGCAGCTAGAATGCGCGTTTCGACACCACAACAGCAGGCAGAATAAATAATCGTGAAATCATGGACTCGAGCTTTAACCTCCCTCGCCACTTCCACTACCGCTGTGCTGGCAGCCTTGTTGCTGTTAGCCGCTCCGCTGCATGCCCAGGTTTTCCCGCGCGGTAATGGCATTGCTTTTACTGGCAAAACTCAGTTTGATTTATATGTGCAGGTGGGTGACTGGAAGGAAATGACTCAGAGTGTAGACAGCTTCCGACTGGCAACGTTGCAACAATTCGAACAGACGCTGCTGAGCGAAGGCATTAGACGGCGCCCCGCCAACCGCAACTATCTGGTGTGTGCAGTACAGGCGACTCGCGCGGGCGACGATATTGCCTATACCACATCAGTGGAATACTGGGAGCTGGAGAACACCAAAGTTAATTCACTGCTGTGGCAACACAGTAGCATCAACACTATTGCCAGCACCCGCTTTGATGAGCACCTGGTAGCCGGGGAATGTGCAACGCGGTTTCTTGCTGAGTGGTCGCGCTGGAACACCAAAACTGATTTTTGAGGTGCTCCGCTAGGGCTCAATCAAACCTGCCCGAATCGCTATGATTGCCAACTCAGCGCTGTTGGCAGCGTCGAGTTTCTGCTTGATGTTATACAAATGGGTACCGATGGTGCGCGGACTCAGCGACATAACATCCGCAATGTCCTGCACCGACTTTCCCTTGGCCAGCTCAATAAACACTTTGAATTCCTTTTCACTCAGTGCATCCACCGGATTTTTTGAACCCGACACCTGCTCCATGGCCATGGCCTGAGCGATCTGAGGCTCCAGATAGAGTTGGCCTTTATGCACGGCGCGAATCGCTTCCATCAATACTTCCGCTGCGCTGCGTTTGGTCAGGTAACCGGCTGCCCCTGCCTTGAGTACACGTCGGGCATGCATCACATCTTCATGGGCCGACAGCACCAGAATTTTCTGCTGCGGATCTTTAGCCAACACTCGGTCAATGGCTTCCAGCCCACCAATACCGGGCATGGAGATATCCATCACCAATACATCCGGCGCCAGCGCCTGAAACAGCCGAACCGCTTCCTCGCCGCTCTGCGCCTCACCAATCACCTCGATATCCGGCGAGCCTTGCAATAACAACTTGAATCCCATGCGCACCACCGCATGATCGTCAACCAACATGACTTTAATACGGTGGTTGCTCATGGTTTCTCCACCATCACCGGCAGGGTTGCCACAATCAGCGTGCCGCTGTCAGGACGCGATTCAACGCGCACATCCCCACCAAAGGCATGCACACGCTCTTTAATACCCAACATGCCAAATCGTTGGCCTTCAGAGTAATTAGAACCAGAGCAATCAGAACTCAGCCCTTTGCCGTCATCACTGACTCGCATCTCCAGACAAACAGGCGACGATTGCGTGAGAGACAGACCCACGGTCACCCGCGATGCCGCTGCGTGTTTAACGACATTGGTCAGGCATTCCTGCACAACACGATACACCGTGATATTCAGCTTTTCGTCAAACTGATCCAGGCCATCACCGAGGCTTAGCTCAACCGTCAACAAGGGATGTTGACGCCGATACTGGGCAACCAGCTCGCGGATGGCATCGGTCAACCCCAGATTATCCAGCGCACTGGGGCGCAATTGCCGGATCATGGAATGCACCACATCGTAAATATGCGACGCGACGTCAACAATGGTCTCTGCGTTTTGGCGGGTTTCATCCTGTTTGTCTTCCACCCGATTGGCGATAGCGGTGCCGATGGTTTTGATTGCGGTGACACACTGCCCAAGTTCATCGTGCAACTCTCTAGCGATGGATTTGCGTTCCTCCTCCAGTTTTACATGGATCAGCTGAGTGAGCTGACGATTCTGTTCCAGCTCGCGCTCGGTGGTGAGCGCGCGCTCCAGTGACGCCGCCATGCTGTTAAAGGTGTGGCCGATGGCATTAAACTCCGGCAAATCGTAACTGTTGAGACGCACGCGGTAGTTGCCCTTTTCCATGTCGGACATCGCCACCACAATGTCCTTGAGTGGTTGCAATGTCCGCCCCAACACGCGAAACACGGCGATGTTTAACAACAGTAAAAACACCACAATAAACAGCGCAAAGCGCGTGAGCTCGTCCCAGGCATCCAGCACGGAACGCGAAGAGTCTGGCGTAATCAGCATCGAGCCTTCCCGCAATGAAAGCCGCACCTCTGCAATATCCGGCGCAACCAGTGCCGAAAACCAGTCAGGTGCCGAACGTCCCAATTTATACTCTGACGGCGGCGACTCATAAATCAGCGTGTTATTCCTGTCGTAGAGACGCACCTCGTTTGCGCGCACACGCCCCACGCTGCGCAGGTACTGAGTCAGATTTGCCAAGGGATCGGGTGCCTCTGCCGTATAAACCGGCGATAACAAAATGGATTCCAGCAACTGGATAGTGACGCGGGTGCCCGCCTCGATTTCCTGTCCAATCGACTTGCGCTTGTAGTCGATCAGCACGTAGGTCATGACGGCAATACACAACAAGCCAATCAGCGAAATGGCGAGGTTCACCCTGAAACGAAGACTCATCTTTTTCCCCCGGCTGACTGACTGATCAAGCGATCTCGCAAAGCGTCAACTTCCTCTTTTAATGCCAGCGCCAGGCTGCCTGAGGTCGCACCATGCCCGGCATTATCAACCATGCGCAATCTGGCAAACGGCAGGCGCTGACTCAGATGCCAGGCGGTGATTGGCGGGCACACCAGATCCATCCGGCCTTGCACGAGGGTGACTGGCAGCTCAATGGTATGTGCGGCGTCCAGCAATGGGCTGCCGGCCAAAAAACACTGATGTCTCAAGTAATGCAAATGCACCCGGGTGCTGTGTAAGGTGTCTTGCACAACTGTGCCTGAGGGCAGACTGGTTTGGGTCAACGACTTTGAGGCCGCCCCGCCTGCCCCAATCGTCATAGTCGCCATGATCTGCATCTCATAGTTTGCCCAGCGCACGGCAGCTTTAGCGGCGCGCTTGTCATCTGCATCGTTAACCGCCTGATAATAATACTCCACCAGATCGGTTGCGCCGGCGCAGGCAAACTGTGCCCAGGCTTCCGGGGCAAACCGCGACAGACCTTGTGTGTACCAATCCACCTCTGCTTGTGTGCCAAGAAAAACGCCGCGCAGGATCAGCTCATCCAGCGACTGCGGATAACGCAGTGCATACGCCAGCGCCAGCGTGCTGCCCCAGGATCCGCCCAGGAGACTAATGTTGCGGGTGATACCCAATGCATCCCGAATGGCATGGATATCATCTGCCAGTAAAGACGTCGTGTTCTCCCGCGTCTCACCCGCCGGCACTGACCGGCCGCAACCACGCTGATCGAACAATACAATCTCAAAAAACTGCGGATCAAAATAGCGTCGGTGAATCGCCCGCGTCTGACTGCCGGGGCCGCCATGTAAGAAAAATATCGGGTAGCCGCCCGGTGTTCCGCTGCGTTCCACATAAAGGCTATGGCACGGTGACACCGGAATCATTCGGGTATCAAAGGGCTCAATGTCTGGATACAAACTGTTGATAGGTCACTCCCCACAAATAAAACGCGCTGCTGACCTGTTTACATGGCCCGACCTGCTTTGCCAAGGGCATCAAACACAATCTCATGAAAATCATGAGCCGTTTTTGCTGATAATCCTGCAGCGCCGGTGTGAATGACAGTGCCAAGATCAACCCGTCTTGCACAACTTGCCGCTGCCGTTACCTACTGTTTCAGCAGTCAGTTTGCCAGCATGACCCCGACAGCACAGCAGTATGCTTTACCGCGCCGGGTTAACTCACTGTTACCAAGGAGAAGACAATTATGTGGATCAAGCCTGCTTACACTGAAATGCGTTTTGGTTTTGAAGTCACGATGTACGTTGCCAACCGTTAATCAAACGGCAACCGCACGGGAGGGGAAGGAGTCGCCTCGTAACATGGACTCTTTCCCCTTGTGGGACCTGTCACAAAACACTGCTGAGGCAACGCAATGAGAGTACGAGTATTGGGCTCAGCAGCCGGTGGCGGTTTTCCGCAATGGAACTGCAATTGCCCCAACTGCGATGGCGTGCGCAAGGGCACCATTGCCGCAACACCCCGCACACAGTCTTCCATTGCCATCAGCAGCGACAATATCAACTGGCTGCTGTTTAACGCCTCGCCCGACATTCTGGCGCAGTTTCAGCGTTTCCCGGAACTACAACCCGCGCGCAAGATCCGCGATACCGCGGTTAAAGCCATTGTGCTGATGGACGCGCAAATCGACCATACCACCGGTCTTTTTATGCTGCGTGAGGGCAAAACACCGCTCAACATCTACTGCACAGACATGGTTCACGAGGATCTGACCCAAGGCAATCCCATCTTCAATATCCTGAAACATTTTTGTGGTGTGTCCTGGCACCCGATCACCACAGCGGCAGGAAACAGTTTTCGCGTAGAAGGCATCAATCATATCAATATCACAGCGGTGCCCTTAAGCAGCAAAGCCCCACCCTATTCGCCACATCGGCATGATCCGCATGAAGGCGACAATATCGGCATTCAGCTACATGATCTGCGCAGCGGCAAAATAATGTTCTATGCCCCCGGTCTGGCGGCCATCGATCCGCATGTGCTGCCGTTTATGCAGCAAGCCGACTGCCTGATGGTGGATGGCACCTGTTGGAGCAATGATGAAATGCGCACATTGGGCATCAGCCAAACACTGTCACTGGAGATGGGACACCTGCCCCAGTCTGGTGAGGGTGGCATGATTGAGATTCTGCGCCCGCTCAAAGCATCACGCAAAATTCTCATTCATATCAACAATACCAATCCAATTCTGCGCGATGACTCACCAGAAAGACTCATCTTGAAAAGCGAGAACATCGACGTAGCCTTCGATGGCATGGACTTCAGCTTATGACAACTGACAACAATGACGTACTGACACCCTGGACTGCGGCAGAATTTGAAGCAAAACTGCGCGCGAAAGAATCGTGTTACCACATCTTTCATCCATTTCATCTTGCTATGAACAGTGGGCAGTGCACCAAGGCACAAGTCCAGGGCTGGGTCATCAACCGTTTCTA
>JAUSPW010000059.1 GCA_030652635.1 Pseudohongiella sp.
ACACCGATGGCAGCCACTACAATTTAAAGCCGGTGATGAGTTTGAAGTCCCTACTGTTGACCATCAATCATGTCAAAGCTGGTGATACGGTAGGCTATGGCGCCACGTATCATTGTCCGCAGGATACGCGGATCGGCGTGATTGGTATTGGTTACGGAGACGGTTATCCGCGGCACGCGCCGAGCGGGACACCCGTACTGATTTATGCTCAAGGTCAAGTGTGGGAAGCGCCATTAGCGGGGCGGGTGTCTATGGATATGTTGACGGTTGATCTCAGTGGTATTCCCGCCAATCCTGGTGACGAAGTGTTGTTGTGGGGGCAGTCCTGGGGCCGTGTATTGCCCGCAGATCGTATCGCACGTTACGCCGGCACCATTGCGTATGAACTGTTCTGTCAGGTCACATCACGCGTCAGGTTTACAGTCTGATGGCCAAGGCAAAAACAGCATTTGTGTGTGAAGATTGCGGCGCCGAGTTCAGCAAGTGGCAAGGGCAATGCTCGGAGTGCAAAGCCTGGAATACCTTGACGCGCATCAGTATCGCCAGTGCCACGACCAATGCCTCGCCTGCGGTGCAGGCTGATTTTCGCCGCCAGGGTTATGCAGGCCAGTTGTCCAGCGTGCAGGATCTGTCGGAGATTGATGTGGCCGCAGTGCCGCGCTTTTCCTCGTCTTTAAGTGAATTTGATAGGGTGCTGGGCGGCGGCTTAGTGCCGGGGTCGGTGATTCTGATTGGCGGAAATCCGGGCGCTGGCAAAAGCACCTTGTTGCTGCAGGTGATGTGCACGCTGGCGCAGTTGATGCCCGCCATGTATGTCACCGGTGAAGAGTCGCTGCAGCAGGTCGGCATGCGCGCGCATCGACTGGGATTGCCCGAAAAAAACCTCAAAATGCTCGCTGAAACGGAAGTTGAAACGATTTGCCGGCTGGCGGAGCAGTTGCAGCCAAAATTGCTGGTGGTGGACTCAATTCAGGTGATGCACAGTAGTGATGTACCGTCTGCACCCGGCAGCGTCTCGCAGGTGCGCGAATGTGCTGCGTATCTGATCCGTTACGCCAAACAAACGGGTACGGTGTTGTTCCTGGTGGGACATGTCACCAAGGATGGTTCGCTGGCCGGCCCCAAAGTGCTGGAACACATGATTGATTGTTTTGTGATGCTGGAAGGTGGCAGCGATACCCGTTACCGCACCTTACGAGGCCAGAAAAATCGCTTTGGCGCCATTAATGAGCTGGGTGTGTTCGCAATGACGGAGAAAGGCCTGAAGGAGGTCAAAAATCCTTCCGCCATTTTCCTTGCCAGAACGGAGGAAGAAAGTCCTGGATCGCTGGTCATGGTGTTGTGGGAAGGCACCCGACCCTTGCTGGTGGAGATTCAGGCCCTGGTGGATGGCAGCCAGACTGGCAGTGCCAGACGCCTGGCTGTCGGTCTGGATCAGAATCGTCTGGGGATGTTGCTGGCCGTGCTGCACCGGCATGGTGGTTTGTTTATGGCCGATCAGGACGTGTATGTGAATGTGGTGGGTGGTGTCAAAGTCACTGAGACCGCTGCGGATCTGGCCGTGTTAATGGCCATTGTGTCCAGTTTTCGCGACCGCGCGTTGCCGCATGATCTGGTGATATTCGGTGAAGTAGGCCTTGCCGGTGAGATCCGCCCCGTACCCAGTGGTCAGGAGCGTTTGCAGGAAGCCGCCAAACATGGTTTCAAGCGTGCGATTGTACCCAAGGCCAACTGTCCGAAACACGCCGTGCCCGGCATGGAAATTATCGGCGTCAGCAAATTGTCCGAGGCGCTCGCGGCCCTGTAAGCGCGCGTCGCCTCAGCCGTCACATCAGCCGCCACATCAGCTTGCGTCCGCACACTCAATGCAATTTCTGCCGGCTTTTTTAGCTTTGTACAAGGCCTTGTCGGCACGCGCCATCAATACATCCAGTGCTTCGCCAGATCGGTAATCTGCAATACCCATACTCAAGGTGACTTTAATTCTGGATTTGCCAAAGGTCACGACCAGGTTTTGTATAGCCGCTTGTATTTCCCTGGCACGTAACACCGCTTCATCAATCTGACAATAATCCAGCAGCAGCACAAACTCTTCACCGCCCCACCGGCAAATGGTGTCGCTGTCGCGGATGTGCTTGATGATCAGTTGGCAGACCTCCTGCAAAACCAGATCGCCTGCCTGATGACCAAAGTTGTCATTAACCTTTTTGAAGTAGTCGATGTCAACACTGATGATAGATACCGGTCGCGGATAGCGCTGCATATTCCGGGTCAAATGTTCAAATATCATTTCAAACAGATGCCGGTTCGCCACACCGGTCAAACGATCTTTGGTAGCCATGTCTTCCAATTTGCGTTGGTACGAGCGCAAGGTAAAGTGCGCAATCGTCAACACCAGCGCCATGATGGCTGCCGACAGTAAGAGATTGAGCAGCAGCGTGTTGTCCAGTCGCTCGCCATCGCCAGAGCCCACCTGTTCAACTATCAGATACCAGTCAAACTCGGGAACCAGGCGACTGTTCAGAAAAACCGTCTGATCGTTGCTGTCGTACTCCAGTGTTGCCATGGGCGAGCCAAGAATCTGCGCCGCAACATCGCTGAATCCGATTTCATCTTGAATCTGGTTCTGGCGTTGATCGGCGCTGCCCGTCAACGTGACCTTGCCCTGTCGGTCAATAAAATAAATGGAACGGTCATAACGCTGTTGATATATATCGATCAGGCGCGTGACCGCCGCAACGGAGAGTCCAACGCCGGTGGCTCCAATATACTGACCGTTGTAATCGAGCACCCGATAATTGATAAAAATGCTGACGCGGCTGCGGTCTGCAGTGTCC
>JAUSPW010000069.1 GCA_030652635.1 Pseudohongiella sp.
GAGAAAAAGAACGACAGGTTCTGGGCAAAGTCATCAATGTGCATGCCACGTGCCAGCCAGGCTTCCACGAAAGTAAAACCGTTGGACAGCGTAAACGCCAGTTGCGAAATCGGGTTAGCGCCAGCTTCGGCAATGTGATAACCCGAAATAGACACCGAATAAAAATTGCGTACTTTGTTGGCAATAAAATATTGCTGAATATCGCCCATCAGTTTCAGGCTGAATTCCGTGGAGAATATGCAAGTGTTCTGCCCCTGATCCTCTTTCAGAATATCGGCCTGCACGGTGCCACGCACTGATTCCAGTGTTTTTGCTTTTACCTGCATGGATTCAGCGGCATCGGGTTCGCGCCCATGTAGTTCTTTAAACACGGCCATCTGCTGCGCAATCGCAGTATTCAGGAACATGGCCAGAATGGTGGGTGCCGGACCGTTGATGGTCATGGACACCGAGGTCGACGGATGGCATAAATCAAATCCATCGTATAAGGCCTTCATGTCGTCGAGCGTCGCAATTGACACACCGGAGTTGCCCACTTTGCCATAAATATCCGGGCGCTCATCAGGGTCAAAACCGTACAGCGTTACAGAGTCAAACGCAGTCGACAGACGCTTGGCATCGGAGTGCTCTGACAAAGCTTTAAAACGACGATTGGTGCGAAAGGCATCGCCTTCACCGGCAAACATCCGTGTGGGATCTTCACCTTCACGATTGAACGGAAACACGCCGGCTGTGTATGGGAAGCGACCCGGCACGTTTTCCAGCATCAGCCAGCGCAACACATCACCGTGGTCGTTAAAACGCGGCAGCGCCACTTTGGGTACACGGGTGCCAGACATGCTGGTCCAGGTCAATTCAGTGCGCATCTGTTTGCCACGAATTTCTGTAATCAACTCATCTGCGACGTATTCAGCTTGCAGCTGCGGCCATTGCTCCAGCAAAGTTTTGCACTCACCATGCTGCAAAGACTCGCGCTGTTTGATCAAGGCCTGCACACTGTCGGTTGCCTGACCATTTTTGCTTAACATCTGCGCTGTCGCCTGCAGTTGCTGTACTTCACGCGCCAGCACCGCTTGCTGTTCAACATGACGACGGTAATTGCGCACGGTCTCCGCAATCTCTGCCAGATAGCGCTGACGCTGCGGCGGCACAATGGCCGACTGACGGGTTGATGTGCGTGTTGATACACGCGCGAGTTTGCCCTCAAAGGTTTTTAAACCTTTGTCACGCAGCACCGGCATCAAACCCTGATACAAGGCGGTGACACCATCATCATTAAAACGTGAGGCAATAGAACCAAAAACCGGCATGGCCTCAGTGGGTTTATCAAACGCCACACGATTGCGTTGCACCTGTTTGCTGACATCACGCAGTGCGTCTTCGCCGCC
>JAUSPW010000084.1 GCA_030652635.1 Pseudohongiella sp.
GTAATAGATCCAACGTCTGACACCTCTCTTTTAAAAGGCATACAAGAGTGTTGGGATCAGAGAGAAAGTTATCGCAGGTTTTTGACGAGTCATATACCTGCGGTAAAAAAACAGGCGAGAACCCACTTTGACTTATTGCGTACGTTATGATTACTAGTCCGACTGTAAGTGTAGCAATAATGCAGCCATATTTTCTGCCATACTTAGGATATTGGCAATTGATGAGTTGTGTAGATAAATTTGTAATTTATGACGATATACAATTTACAAAAAAGGGGTGGATTCATCGAAATAGGTTTCTAAAAGACGGGCGTGATCAATTGTTCACACTTCCGTTAAAAAATGACTCTGACTATCTTGATGTAGTAGAAAGAAAAATTTCTGATATCTGGCCGAAAGAGAGAGAAGCGCTTCGGCGACGATTAGTGAGCGCTTATAAAAAGGCGCCACATTTCTACGAAGTTATGGATTTAGCAAATTCCATTCTCGATGAGCCATGCACAAGTCTTTTTGAATTTGTCTATCAGTCAATAGTTAAAGTTAAACTAGGATTGGGGATTGGTACGGAACTATTAATTTCTTCGAGAATCAGCGATACAAGAGATCTAAAGGGACAGAATCGTGTAATTGAAATATGTAAGCATCTGAATTCTAGTGTATATGTTAACCCTATAGGTGGTATTGAGCTTTACAACAAAGATGAATTTAGGTGCGTCGGTATTAGTTTAAAATTTCATAGAATTTTTAACGTATCTTATCCTCAGTTTAATAATGATTTTATACCAAATCTATCTATATTAGATGTCCTCATGTTTAATGGATTTGAAGAAACTAAGTCACTGCTAACAAAGTTCGAATTAGTATGAATGTGGAATTAGTAAAAGATCAATCTGTCGATCGAATATTTGAATTTTTGAACAAGGAGGATGATTCTTTCATTCCGCCATTAAGTTCTAAAGTAAATCTAGTGAGTTATAGTACAAAACTCTCAGTTAGCGCGATAAATATTTTTGCTTGTATAGCTAGTGTAGATGTAGGTCATGTCGCATTTTATTCGAATGATAAAAAAAATTTTAAAGGGTTTCTTAGCTCAATTTGTTTATGTAAGAACAACAAAGGAAGCGGTGTCGGAATACTTTTGCTAAATCAAGTATTCGAGCACTGTTTAGAGAGCGGAATGAAAGTGGTTGAGCTTGAAGTTGATGTTTGCAACATGGCGGCAATTAGGTTTTATGAAAAACATGGATTTGGTTTTACTTGCGATGATTCGTCTCGAATGGCTCGTACTTTAAAGTAAATTTTTTCTAAGCTGTATTAATTTGCTGATACCGATATAAGCACGGTTCGTAGGTTATAGCCTGAAGGAAAAAAATTTTATTAATCTTTAGGGAATTGTATGCTCTGAGATATATAAATTTTCTAGTGCAAGTTTGTTGTTTGATCCTTCGTGTATTACCTTAGTTCTTAAGTTGCTCCTTAACTCGAATTTTTTAAAGTAATACTAAGTTTGTTCATAAGTTATAGAAACCGGTTCCAAAATATAATGTCTCTAGCAAATAAAACAGTACTTGGGGTTGCTTGGAATTTTACAGAGCAACTGGTCCGTCGTGGTTTGGGCATAGTAGTTACTCTGTTGCTGGCTCGGTTTTTAACACCAGATGATTTTGGTTTGGTTGCCATGATGGCTGTATTCCTAGCATTAGGTACAACTATAATGGAGTCAGGGCTTCAACAGGCGCTTATTCGGTTGAAAGTTGCCCAGCAGGTTGATCTTGATACCGCATTTATTGCGAATATTGCATTAGGTTCCTTGTCATATTTAACTCTTTTCTTTCTAGCTCCTTTTATTGCTGATTTCTACGATCAACGTGTACTTATAGAGTTAATTAGGGTTGCTTCCTTGGGAATATTTGTGAATTCTTTGAGAGTCGTTCAGGTTGCAGTACTTAGTCGATCATTAAATTTCAAAGTGCTATTTCTTGTGAATTTGCCTGCTGCATTGATATCTGGATCTGTTGCGGTATTCTTGGCATTTAGTGGGTGGGGAGTCTGGGCTCTAGTTATCCAAATATTGCTCTCATCATCGCTTATAACAATTTTAATATGGTCAAAAAATATTTGGCGGCCTTCTTTTGGATTCAGTTTGGTTTCGCTTAAAACTATGTATAGCTTCAGCTACAAACTTTTTCTGTCGGGTATGTTGGATACGGTTTTTAGGAATATATACTTGATAGTGATCGGTAAGTTTTTTAGTGCTAGTGTTGCTGGCATATACTTTTTTGCAGATAAAATAAAGGAGTTATTGGTTAGTCAATTGGTTTTATCCGTACAAACTGTGACATACCCGGCATTATCTACATTTCAAGACGATAATCTCAGGCTAAAATCTGGGTTTCGAAAAGTTATAAGTGCAACAACGTTTATTATGTTTCCTGTTATGTCGCTATTGGCCGCATTAGCTACTCCAATTTTTGAATATTTTTTGCCTAAAGAATGGTACCCATCTGCAATTAATTTACAGCTTATGTTGATGGCAAGTTTGCTTTATCCGGTCCATAGCATAAATCTAAATATTTTAACTATTAAAGGGCGATCTGATCTATTTTTATATTTAGAAGTATTAAAAAAGGGGATGGTCTTATTGATTTTAGGAGTAAGCTTTCAATATGGAGTGATAGGTATGCTCTACGGACAAATAGTTAGCTCAGTTCTTGCATATATACCTAATAGTTATTTTTCGAAGCAGCTAATTGATTATAGAGTTAGTGAGCAATTAATTGATTTTTTGCCTGGGTTAGCACTTTCTGGGGTTATTGCATCGATAATTTATATTATTCAGTTTTGGATAAATTGGCCGCCATTGCTTGAGATTATTTTATTTGGTGCGCTTGGTGCTGTACTGTACTTGGCGGGTAGTAGTTTGTTCAAGCTGGCTGGATATAGCCTTGTAAAGGCACTGTATTTAGAAAAGTTGCGTAAATTTTAATGAAGCATTCTCAATTATTAAAAACCGAAGATCAAATAATCAAGAATTGGCAAGGTGACGTACAAGATCCAAAAGTCAGCATTTGCTGCATTACTTATAATCATGAGGCTTATATTGAGGACGCATTAGCCGGATTTCTGAATCAAGAGACAGATTTCCCTTTTGAAATCCTTATTCATGATGATGCCTCAACTGATCGCACGTCGGCAATTATTCGCGAATATGAAGTTAGGTACCCAAGGCTAATTAAGCCAATTTATCAAAGTAGTAATCAGTATTCTAGAGGAGTGAAGCCAAACCTAACTTATAATTTTCCTAGGGCAAAAGGCAACTTTATTGCGCTTTGTGAAGGCGATGATTTTTGGGTATCGAAAAATAAACTTCAAAACCAATATACTGCGATGTGCGGAATTAATAGTCTAATTTCATTTCATTCCGCAGATACTATGAGTTTTGATTATATTAGTACAGATACTCATCGGTATTTGAAGAAAAATTATAGCTTAAGAGATACTTTTGAGAGAGGACATCACTTTATCCAGACTTGTACAATAATGTTCAGTAGGGGATGTTTAGAAAATTTTGATGAATCCATATTTAAAGAAGCACCAGTTGGCGATGTGCTACTGAGAATTTGGTGTGGCGATGAGAACGGGATAGATTTTGTACCTGATTTGAAAGCAATTTATCGTGTTCAATCCTCCAGTTCATGGAGTAACATTATTTTAAATGATGAATACAAAAAACTCATCTTCTTTAGCCAGTTGCTGTATGTAATAGATAAATTATTAAGCTCTGGAAAAGTGCGAAGTTTAAGTGATTTGAGGTTCTTCAGATCAAAGCTAACAATGGAAGTACTAAGTTCGTTTAGTTTTGGTGCAAAGAACAAAGAATTCACTGGGCTTTTTAAAGCATTAACAGGCTATGATCTGGATACAAGAAAAGACAGATTGCGTTGGGTTATTATTGGTTTACTAGGTAAAATTATTCGAAAGGTGGCGAGCTATCAAAAGACTAATTAGATACTTTTTTTATAATCCATATAAGGTTGCAAAAAAATATAATTTTGGGATTCATGCTGGCGCTATACTATTAAAATCGTGCAGTTTTAGAATTGATTCGAAGTCATTTTCTGGTGGTTTATCAATTGGTAGTGGCTGTATGATTGGGTGCGACTTTATTTTTGAGTCGGATTGCGGCCAGGTAAATATTGGAAATGGCTGCTTCATTAATTCAGGAACAAAATTCATTTCTAGGTCATCAATAACTATAGGGAATAATGTCACTATCGCTTGGGGGTGCACATTGTATGACCATAACTCTCACTCATTGGATTATGAAGTTAGACGTAACGATATCGCTATCCAGGTTGCTGATTACAAAAGGGGGAGGAGCTTTACTAACTCAAAAAACTGGGAGATTGTAAAGTCACGGCCTATCATAGTTGATGATGACGTTTGGATTGGTTTCAATGTGATAATTTTAAGCGGTGTAACCATTGGCGAGGGTGCAGTGATTGGTGCAGGTAGTGTTGTACGTGAAAACGTTGAACCATGGACTATTGTTGCTGGTAATCCTGCTGTAGTTGTAAAGCGATTAAAATGATTAATCAAAGTAAAAAGCTATTAGTTACTGGTGCGAAAGGATTTATTGGGTCTAATACAACTAAATTTTTTAAGACTCATGGTTATCAAACATATGCAATCGGTCATGGTGATCTATCGACTCAGGAATTACAAAAAAATGGAATTGATCATTGGAGAACTTCTGATGTAACTGTCCAGGCTTTATGTGATTTTAACGTTGAATTTGATTTGGTCGTGCATTGTGGTGGTAGTGGGTCTGTCGGATTATCGGTTGTAAATCCCTATAGCGATTTTAAAAAGACAGTTGACGGTACTCTTGAAGTACTTGAATTTATAAGGCTTTACTCTCCCGGGACGCACCTAATTTACCCTTCAAGCCCAGCTGTTCAAGGTGAGCACCCTGATTCTCCAATCGAAGAAAGTTTTATTGGAAAGCCTTGCTCACCATATGGTTACCACAAGAGGATTGCTGAGGATTTATGTAAAAGCTATTCTGAGAAGTTCGGAATTAAAGTAAGTGTGCTCCGTCTATTTACTGTATATGGCATTGGGTTAAAGAAGCAGATTTTGTGGGATGCAGTCGCTAAGATATTGAATGGAACAGAAGCTGTAGAGTTTTATGGTTCTGGTAATGAGACTCGGGACTTTATACACATTGATGATGTTGTTAAAATATTTTTTGAGTTGCAGCGCCAAATAAAATCGTTTGAGGTCGTAAATGGTGGTACTGGTATAAAAAGGACAATATCTGAAGTAGTCGAAATGGTACGGAAGTTTATAGATCGTGATGTCATGATCAAATTCGATAATCAGGTTGCTATAGGTAACCCTATCTATTATTGGGCTTCTCAAGTTAAGTTAAAAAAATTAATAGAATTGCACTACATGGATTTTGAGAATGAGTTGGAAAAATACGTCATCTGGGCTGCTGGTGAAAAAAATTAGGATAGCCTTTTTTCCACCAGGGGATTCTGGGTGGCTTGGTGGAGTGAATTATTTTAAGAATTTATTTTTTGCATTAGATAAAAAAGAAGCATCAAATATTGAAATTTTAATATTCCTGCCCCCAGGATGTGAAGAGAATGTTGTAGAGGCTTATTTGCCCTACGTTGATGAGTGCCATTTTGTTGATTTTGTAGATAAAAAAAGATTTAGCGGTTTTCTTTGTAAGGCAGAATTATATTTTTTGGGTCAAGGTAAGTTAATCGAATATTATTTAAAGTATTTTAATATTGATCTAATTTCACATTCTTATTTAGGCAGTTTAAAGAATATTCTAACGATTGGTTGGATTCCTGACTTTCAGCATATGCATTTGCCTGGAATGTTTTCAAAAAAGGAGATAAAAAATAGAAATAGCAGGTATCTTAAATTAATTGAAGGATCTGATGCTGTTTTTTTAAGTTCCTATGATGCGAAAAAATATTTTGAGTGTTTCTCGCCGAAAAATAAGCATAAAGCCAGAGTTTTGCAATTCGTCTCGCAACCGGAAAATCAATATTTTACTTTAGATGATAGCGATTGGCTTGCACTAAAATATAAGTATGATTTACCCAGCAGTTACTTTTATTTGCCAAATCAATTTTGGCAGCATAAGAATCATCTGGTTGCCTTTCAAGCAATAAAAATTCTTAATGATCAAGGATTCGATATTCGCCTTGTTTGTACAGGGAATCTAAGTGATTATCGATCACCTGCTTATGTTCAGTCGTTGTTGAATTATATATCTCACAATAAACTTGAAAGTAAGATCAAGCTGCTCGGGATTGTACCTTATAATGATGTTTTTTCACTCATGAAATTTTCAAGGGCTGTTATCAATCCATCTCTGTTTGAGGGATGGAGTTCGACTGTTGAGGAATGCAAGTCGGTTAATAAGCGACTCATTTTATCGGATATTGATGTTCATAAAGAGCAAGCACCAGGTGCTGTTTTTTTTCAACGCACATCCCCATCCTCTCTTGCCCTAGCCATCAAAGGTAATTTGAATACAGTGGAATATTTTGATTTGGATAAAAGAACAGATATTTTTGCTCAGAGTTATTTTGATGTTGTAAGTGATTTTTTTCTTAAAAAATAGGTTTTCTGAATATATGTTTCTACCGAGATAAGATTTTTTTACATGAGTTTGAGTCAAAATTGATGTTTCCCTCCAAAATAAAGTAAAAAAAATTTATATCGGTATTTGGCTTATTTTAATGTTAACGTTAGGTTCTTAAATATGGATTTAATAAGATGAAAAAGGCTTTGATAACAGGTATAACAGGGCAAGATGGCTCTTACCTCGCAGAATTTTTACTCGAGAAAGGATATGAAGTTCACGGTATTAAACGTAGAGCATCGTCTTTTAATACGCAACGAATTGACCATATTTATCAGGACCCACATGTAAGAAACCATAATTTTGTTTTGCATTATGGCGACTTAACTGATTCTTCCAACTTGACTCGCATATTGCAAGAAGTTCAGCCGGATGAGGTATACAATTTAGGGGCGCAATCACATGTAGCTGTCTCCTTTGAGTCCCCTGAATATACTGCCGACGTCGATGCCATGGGTACCCTGAGAATTTTGGAAGCGATTCGTTTGCTTGGCTTGGAGAAAAAGACACGTTTCTATCAGGCGTCAACTTCGGAATTATATGGCCTGGTTCAGGAAACACCTCAAAAAGAGAGCACTCCATTCTACCCACGATCACCTTATGCCGTTGCAAAGCTTTACGCATATTGGATAACAGTGAACTATAGAGAGGCATATGGTATGTATGCTTGCAATGGAATATTGTTTAATCATGAATCACCTAGGAGAGGTGAGACTTTTGTAACTCGAAAGATTACTCGCGGACTTTCTAATATTTCCCAAGGTTTGGAGAACTGTCTATATATGGGAAACTTGGACGCTTTGCGCGACTGGGGGCATGCTAAGGATTATGTTAGGATGCAATGGCTTATGCTGCAGCAGAAAGATCCTGATGATTTCGTTATCGCTACAGGGGTTCAGTACTCAGTTCGCCAGTTTATTCTTTGGGCAGCCAATGAACTTGGTATCGGTCTTAGATTTGAAGGGAGTCACGAGAACGAGATAGGTATAGTAGACTCTATTGAAGGCGAACTGGCTCCGGCAGTGCGTTTAGGCGATATTATAGTTAAAGTTGATCCTAGATACTTTCGACCTGCCGAGGTGGAAACTCTGTTGGGTGATCCATCAAAAGCGAAATTGAGACTTGGCTGGGTCCCGGAAATTTCGGTACAGGCTATGTGTCAGGAAATGGTGATGGAGGATTTAAGAATTGCTCAGAAGCATGCTTTACTTAAAGTGCATGGCTACAATTTGCCCATTTCCATAGGGAATTAACCATGCAGAGAAAAAGTCGGGTTTTTGTGGCTGGTCACAGAGGTATGGTAGGATCTGCTCTGGTCCGCAAACTAGAAAAGTCAGATGGAATAAGTCTTATTACTGCTACAAGAAGTGAGTTAGACCTTACAAATCAATCGAAAGTAGACGATTTTTTTCGTCAGAACAAGATTGATCAAGTCTATTTGTCTGCGGCTAAAGTTGGTGGTATCCATGCGAATAATACATACGCTGCAAACTTCATATACGACAATTTAATGATAGCTGCAAATGTTATTCATGCTGCTCATGAGAATAATGTGCAAAAACTGTTGTATCTAGGTTCCTCTTGTATTTACCCCAAGGTTACCGATCAACCAATTCCGGAGAAAGCATTACTAACTGGTAGTTTGGAGCCGACGAATGAGCCTTATGCTATCGCGAAAATTGCTGGTATCAAATTATGTGAAAGCTACAATCGTCAATACGGTAGAGATTATCGCAGCGTTATGCCTTCAAATTTATATGGTCAAAATGACAATTTCCATCCAGAAAATAGTCATGTGATTCCTGCATTGATGCGTAGGTTTCACGAAGCTAAGGTTCTGGGTGCTTCAAAGGTTGTCATTTGGGGAAGCGGACGGCCAAGAAGGGAGTTTTTGCACGTAGATGATTTGGCTGATGCATGTGTATATCTAATGGGGATAAATGAGTCAGATTACAAAGTGAATGCACCTCAAATGCTATCCCACGTAAATGTTGGTACCGGCGCAGACATAAGTATAAAAGAGCTAGCGGAAACTTTGGCTGAGGTAACAGGATTCGCCGGTAAACTTGAGTATGATAGCTCTAAACCAGATGGTACTCTTAACAAGCTGATGGATGTCTCTCATATTGGTGGTTTAGGTTGGTCAGCGAAAATTCCTCTAACAGTTGGATTGGCTTCTACTTACGATTGGTTTGTCAAAAGCCAGACAGAGTTTAGGCGCTAAATAGTATGTGGCAATTAAACTGGTATATTTGCAAAAGTTTTACAATTTGACGCTTAGTTATAAAAATTTAACCATCTAAGTGATTTACACGTTGATATAGATGAACTTTCTTAGAGCACTGTTGTTTTTTCCGTCTATAAATTTTGGGCTCATGAGGGCGGAGATCTTTCCGTGGGCCGTCGTGTACTCTTTGGTAGTCATTCGTAAACTTAATATTAGGTTGGTGATAATTTTTTTTGTTTTTCTTTTATCAGCAATACTAGCAAGTATCAGTACTAATTTTTTGTTTGTGAGCGAGCATATAAGATCACTTGCAGCATACTTAAATCCGTTGTTAGCATTTTTTGCAATTTTGTCAGCCTCAAAAAAAGAGACATACAGGCTGCAAAAGCTAATCCAGCCTTTATTTATATTTCTACTTACTTTAGGAGTTTTTCAAGTTTCTGGTTTGCTTGCTTCTTTTGAAAGCATTTTCAGTTTCTTGATTCCAAGAGGTGCTTCAGATTCTCTCTCCAATATTGGTAGAGGTGTAACTTTACTTGCTACAGAGCCTTCACGTGCCGGATATGAGCTTCTATTTGTATACGCTGGATGGCGCCACTTTTCTGAGAAAACCGTAAGATCATTAATGCTATTAGATGGTCTTTTCTTTTTGTACATACTGACAGTCATACAATCAGCTATGGCGGCATATCTGTCTATTTTCTACTTTTCTGTATTATATGTGCGGCATTACAAAGTTTCACTAGTATTGATTTTATTTTTTGTCGCTCTAGTATCGTTTACTGAAACAAGGGCTTCGAACTTAATCAAAGATCTTTTCACTTTTGGGTCTTTTGGTGAAATTTATGATTATATAATAGACGCCTCAGGATTCAGGTTGATTTCAATAATTAGCGCGTACTCTTACGGAATTACTAGCTTATTTGGTGGTGGTGTTGGACTCTGGCAGACTAGTTCGATAGTTGCAATGGAGTCAGCTGGCTTCAGTGCTGTTGATATTAATTTCTTTATATTCCACGCGAATAGTGAGTTTACTAGTATTAGACCTACCTCCTATGCTGCAAATATTGCTTTGGATTTAGGGGTAGTGGGGTTGGCAATAGTTCTGATCTTGATGAGTAAATACATCACAACAGCCCTACGTCAAAGGCGTCGAGATAATAATGCAATAATTTGGTTATTTATATTTTCATTCTTTCTGATTGGTGCTGTTGGGAATCCAGTACCTTGGGTCCTTCTTGCTTTGATTGTTAGGCAGGCTCAGAACGTAGTAAAAATTGAGGATAACTTCAAACTTGGCGATAGTTTAAAATTTGTTGAGAATAAACGAGTTGAGTACTCTTAATGCCAACTTCGCTATCTATCGTAACTGTGTATTTGTTCGGCCCCCAAGATGATTTCGATAGAACGATGAAATCTATCGAATCACAATCAGATCAATTGTACGAACACATATTGGTCGTTTCGGGTGTGATCGACGAGGGTTCGTTTCGATCGCAATATGCTGCGCCGAATAGAGTTCTAATATTAAATGAAGATAAATCGTTGTACCACGCAATGAATCTTGGTTTGAATGTTGTTAGCGGGGAGTTTGTTTTTTTTCTCAATGGAGGAGATGAGTTTACAGGTAGCGATTCTCTTGGGATTATATTAAATAATTGTAAATACAATTCGTGCTTACTGGTTCGAACGGCGCAGTACTTTGGATCAGATTGTTATGTCAGGCCGAAACTCAATCAGCTTGACCGAATGAAACAATTTCCAGCC
This sequence comes from Pseudohongiella sp., assembly GCA_030652635.1. Taxonomy (GTDB): domain Bacteria; phylum Pseudomonadota; class Gammaproteobacteria; order Pseudomonadales; family Pseudohongiellaceae; genus Pseudohongiella. The sequence continues at coordinate 10,668 of JAUSPW010000084.1, forward strand.
CATCAAGGGTTTATTTCACCAAGTGTTATTGCAAAAAAATACAAGTATATTGATTCAAAATACGCAATTGGCTCTGACACAATATGGATGAAGGCAATTTTAAAAGTG
>JAUSPW010000086.1 GCA_030652635.1 Pseudohongiella sp.
GTTCGTCCTGATGCGCTATGCCAAGTCGAATCCACTCGTCCAGCAGCACTCGTGGCCTGATATCCTGACGGCAGACACGCTCGACGAGATCATCAAAGCTGACCTGATCAGGTTTGCTTGAAGGACTTCTGAGTGGTAGTGGCAACGGAAGCCCGTCTGATCCTCTGAATTGATCCAGCCCTAGCCAGTAGGCAATACATTGAGCTCCTACTGAAATTGATCGGGGTGCGATAGTTGTATCCGATTCTTCCGAGCGTAAGCGTTTGACATCTTTGCGATGAACGCCCGTCAGTAGCGTGATACGGCTATCGGACTGGCGCCTTTCATCCATTGCATTTTCGCTGTCCGCAACTTCTACGTACATGGCTTTAAGCAGATTGATCAAATACGGATATGACACTTGAAAGTGCAACATCATACGCACGATGGGGCGCAGGATTTTACGCAGCGCAATAATCAGTGCGTCAGGTGCCTGGCCGGGGACATCGTTGTGATCATGAGAATTCATGCCAAGAGTATAGCCAGAGGTGGGAATTAATCCCACATATATTTATGAATGAATACGCGCCTGCTATTGACGTGGGAATAATTCCCACCTACTATCCAAGCGTAGCAAGATCAATAAGGTAGAGAAATGTTTGCGCGATTTAGGGATGAGAATGCAACGATTTCCACGGGACGTTCATTTGCCCCGGGTTTTCTGCCGTCTGATCATGTGCATGATCAGCAAACATCAAATCCGTCATCTGAGCAACTAAACAGTTCGACGCTGGATCGCGTGGACATTTTGGCGCTGGATGATGGGCGGCAGCTGGCCTGGAGTGAGTACGGGCATCGTCATGGCTATCCGCTTATTTACCTGCACCGCGAAGCTGGGTCGCGCATCGAAGCAAAACTCCTGCATGAGTCCGCATGTGCTGCAGGTTTCAGGCTCATTGCAGTTGACCGGCCAGGCATAGGTTACTCAGATTTCAAATCTCTCAATGCTATCGACGAGCTGGTTGTGGACTATGAGCAGCTGATCCGGCATTTGGGCTTGAAGCATGTGGGCTTGGTCAGTTGGGGCGCAGGCAGCTTATTGGCGATGGAACTTGCCAGACATCTGAAAAGCAGGATCAGCATTGTAAATCTGATTTCACCTCAGCGTTCTCACATGCACTTGCCCGGCATAAAAATACTACGCGGGTCCTTCAAATTGGGCATTCGATTGCTGTTGTCCGTCAGGTCGCGAAAAATGAAGGCTGGGGAGATCGAGTACTTTTTACGGTGGCGCGAGCAGTTATGTTACGCGGACAGAAAGCAGCTTGATAACCCTTGGGTCAGTTCTCTGTTAATCGACGTTGCCCGGCAATCACTTCGACAGGGTACCGCAGGCGCGGCTCAAGACCTGGCGCTCAGTTTGTATCAAAACTCCATGGCTGTGGAGGGGGTATCTATCCCTGTGCATGACTGGTCTGATAATTCAGAAGCAATTGCGAATCAGGGGGTTGATAAAAGGCAGGTGAACAATGGACTTTTATTTTATCGCCATTACATCAAGCGGCAGGGCAAATTGTTTATCAACCGCTCTGCCGCCGATATTTTTAACGTTGCGAGACAATCGCTTGCGCTCAGCCCTGTTGTCTGCGACCCACAACACCGCTGATACGAAAGTGTGGTTTCACGCTGACCAGCGACTCTTGTTGAATCTGATGTAATTCTTGTACAAATTTGGTCAGCATCAGTTCCGCTTCGTCGCGGTATCTGAAAGGCCCTACATCTTTGCCTTCTCTGGTTTTGAAGTACCAGAGTCCTGTTCGACTGAACACCCTCTCGGAACGTTTGTAATCAGCATTTTTGTTATCTGTCAGGCGGTGCTGCTGCGAGTTGTAATCGAACATGGCAGACTCTCCGGTTTCAGGTGGACTTTTTGTTGTCATTTCTCACGTAGTAGACCATGCTTTTTGAGATTAGTATCCCCCCAATTAATAAAAAACTGAGCTGGCGCAAACAGGCCTCAAATTGTGTGTCTGTAAATATTATTGAATAAAGGCGGTTGATATGGGACAATCGCGCTCTTCAAAATACCCCAATTTCCACTTAACTCATTGATATAGTTGGTAGAAATTATTTTAGCTGGCCTATAACAACCGTTGATACTGACCGTGCGCCAAGGGCATGACGGTCTGCGAGGAATTTTCATGCAAGTTTCGATTGAAACCACCACTGGATTAGAGCGTCGTATGACCATCGGCGTACCTGCCGCAGAGATTGAGAATGCTGTTGCAGCGCGATTGGCTGAAGCGGCCAAATCAGTCCGCATCAATGGCTTTCGCAAGGGCAAAATTCCTCCCAGTGTCATCAAGAACCGGTTTGGCAAAGGCGTGCGCCAGGAAGTGTTGGGTGATGTCATGAGCCGAGCGTACTACGCTGCCGTCACTGAACAGAAAATCAAGCCCGCTGGACAGCCGCGGATTGAACCAAAATCACTGGATGAAGGTCGCGATCTGGAGTTTGTTGCAACATTTGAAGTGTATCCGGAAGTGCACCTTGCCGATTTCTCAGCCATAAAAGCTGAAAAACTGATTGCGGATATTACAGACAAAGATATCGATACCATGATCGAAAATCTGCGTCAGCAGCGACAGACTTGGGAAGAAGTAAAGCGACAAGCCAAGAATGGTGATCTGGTCACTCTGGATTTTACTGGCACCATCGATGGTGAGGAATTCCAGGGCGGGTCAGGCAAGGGCACCAATCTGGTGTTGGGATCAGATCGTATGATCCCCGGGTTTGAAAAAGGCTTGCTTAAGAGCAAGGCGGGCGATGTTGTTACACTTGAGCTGACTTTCCCTGACGATTATCGCAGTAAAGATGTGGCAGGTAAGCCTGTTGTATTCACTGTTACCGTGAACAAAGTGTCAGCAACGGTATTACCAGAACTGAATGATGACTTCTTCGCAGCTTTTGGTGTGACAGAGGGCGGGCTTGAGGGTTTCCGTAAAGAAGTCGCAAGCAATATGGAGCGCGAACTGCGTAAAGCCAGCAAAAATCGTCTAAAAACTGCAGTTATGGACGTGTTGCTGCAGCAGAATGAGCTGGACGTGCCTAAGGCGCTGGTAGCAGCCGAGGTGGATGTGCTGCGTCAGCAGGCGCTTCAACAATTCGGCGCTGGCGCAAAAAATATCGATCCATCAATGTTACCTGATGAGTTGTTCCGTGAGCAGGCAGAAAAACGTGTCAAACTCGGTCTCATCCTGGGCGAAGTCATAAAACAGCGTGGAATGCGCGCTGAAGCGTCAAAAGTGCGTGAAGCGATTGAAGATATTGCAGCTACCTACGAGTCACCCGAAGAAGTAGTGAATTGGTACTACAGCAACAAAGATCAACTGGATGCTGTTGAGTCTGCAGTGCTTGAAGATCAGGTGTTTGAGGTTATTTTTGAACAGGCCGAGCTGACAGAGCGCAGTGTAAGTTACGAAGAATTGACTCGCCCCAAAGCCCCTGGCGCTGATGGCGAAGAAGAGACAGGTAAAGACAAGAAGGCTTCCAAGAAAAAGTCTTCTAAAAAAGCAGCAGAGTCGGCCGATGACACATCTGAAGGCGCTGCAGAATAAACACGCGAGAGATACGTTTGCCAATGAGAAGATCTGAAGCCGTTAGCAGTGATGCGATGTTGTCACTGATTGAGTCCAATCTCGTCCCTATGGTCGTTGAGCAAACGGCCAGAGGGGAGCGGGCATACGACATCTATTCGCGATTGCTCAAAGAGCGGGTCATTTTTCTGGTAGGCCCGGTCGAAGATCACATGGCTAATCTGGTGGTGGCTCAGCTGTTGTTTCTTGAGTCAGAAAACCCTGACAAAGATATCCACCTGTACATCAATTCGCCAGGCGGCGCGGTGACAGCGGGGCTATCGATTTACGATACCATGCAGTTCATCAAGCCG
>JAUSPW010000093.1 GCA_030652635.1 Pseudohongiella sp.
TTATACGTGGGTCAATTTTCGATGCAATTCTTGGGGGGAAGTGGGTCAATTTTAAGTGCAATTCAACACACGGCTGACAGAATTGCTTCAGGATGCTTACTTTTCATCATTTGCTGTATGTTACTGATCTGATTCTCTTTAGCGTAAATCAGCACAAGGTATTTGCCGCCTACAATATCTTTATGGAAGTGCGCAATTTTTTTGTTTTCATTGGCGACTCCTGCCAGCCCGCCAACCCATGCGCCAAAGCAGGTAATTAGAAACACAATGGCAGCATATCCAACTAACGGGATAGGAGTGCCAAAAGGATCGGTAATAGAGGCTAGTCCAGCAAGACAGAGTCCTGCGATAAACCCCAAACCAGCTCCAATGAAACCTTCCCGGATAAAATCCAGCGTCTCGAGATAATTGCTGGAGTGCAGGTGCTCTTTAACCAGGCCACTTTCGTCTTTGCTATGAATATGCAAAAACCAGTCGTCTATGCCAATGCCGTGCAAATCATCGGAAATATGCTGAGTGCTTTTGAGTGTGGGTGATAAATAATAGATACATTTCATAGCGTTGCTCCTTTTCTTTTGTTTCTTTATTTGGAATCGCCTTCGAACGTCTATCGGGGTTTTCAACTACTAGGGCTCGAATTTACTCCGGAAAAAAATAAATGTCCTCATTTTTTTCATACAAACTTGAATTGCGGTACAATTCCACCACTCCAAAACCAAGAGCGCACACTTACAAACTGCAGAAAAAGCAGGGCAACTTAGTGTGCAAGAGAGAAACCGGTGACTGAACTGACACATAAACAGGCCGCAAGCTGGCGCGATTACTACGAGATGTGTAAGCCTCGTGTAGTGATGTTAATGATTCTGACATCCATGGTCGGTATGTTTCTGGCGGTGCCAGGCATGGTGCCATTGGATATTCTGATTCTTGGGAATCTTGGTATTGCGCTGGTTGCCTCGTCTGGAGCGGTTGTTAATCATTTGATCGACCGGAAAGTTGACGCGGTCATGCGCAGGACAATCAATCGACCCATGCCACAAGGACGGGTAGATCCGGCACAGGCAGCCTGGTTTGCTGCAGCAATCGGCGTTGCAGGGCTGTTGATCATGTTGATCTGGGTGAATGCGCTCAGTGCTTGGCTCACGCTTGCCTCGTTTATCGGTTATGCCTTCATCTATACCGGATACCTCAAGCGAGCGACGCCACAGAACATTGTCATTGGCGGTTTGTCTGGTGCCATGCCACCGTTATTAGGGTGGGCCGCAGTATCAGGAACCATTGAGCCAGGTGCACTCATTCTGGTTTTGATCATTTTCGCTTGGACCCCCCCACACTTTTGGGCGTTGGCAATCTATCGTAAGGATGAGTACGCTAAAACGGGTATTCCGATGTTGCCGGTCACCCATGGTGAGCATCTGACAAAAGTTCACATTATTCTTTACACAATTATTATGATTTTGGTCAGTGTGTTGCCCTACCTGATCGGAATGAGTGGGCCACTGTATTTATTGGCTGCGCTGGTTCTGGGGTTTGGATTTTTATTCTGGGCGCTTCTGTTGATGTTCAAACCCAAACAATCCACGGCGATGGATACATTCCGGTATTCGATTGTGTACCTCATGGTGCTATTCCCGGTGCTGTTGGTTGACCACTATTTATTCCCCTGAAATTTTGTTACGGACTTGTTGATATGAAGCGAAACGTGAAGATTACGCTGATTGCGTGTCTTGTCTGGGTATTTCTCGTGATGTTTGTCACGTACAACCGTTATGCCTCAAACAATCAGACAAATGTTCTGGATGCCGAAGAGCTCCGTGAAATTGGTGCATTGATTTACGAGGCACCGGTAGCACTTGAGCCATTTGAACTGGTAGACCATCACGGGAAGGCGTTTACAGAAGGAAGTTTACAAGGTAAGTGGAGCCTCATATTTTTTGGATTTACCAATTGTCCGGACATTTGTCCTCTCACCATGCAAGAGCTGACGTCGTTTTACCGTTCGCTTGAGGGATCGCAATTGCAAAGCGATACACAGGTTGTGATGATCAGTGTTGATCCCTTCCGAGATGACACGCCGACTGTTGCCAGATATATGTCTGCGTTTGATCCGAGCTTTCTGGGTGTGACGGGTGAATTTTCCACGGTATCACGCTTGGCCAGCAGTCTTTTTGTTGCTACCGGCATCATGCCAGTGCCTGCGCCTGATGGTGGCGTACCTCGCAATTTCCTCATTGATCACAGCGGTAACATTCTAATTGTTGATCCTTCCGGTCAGTATCGCGGCTTTATGGAACCCAATATCAAGCGCGATAACATCAAACAGGCCTATGAATTAATCCGCCAGGCACTTTAGTTCAGCGTTTGCCAGACGTTGGTTTTAAATAGACCACAATAAACAATACAAACGCGGTCGCAACAATGGATGGACCTGCTGGCGTATCCCAAAAGTAAGACAGTCCCAAACCTCCCATTACAGCAAGACATCCGGCAATAGCGGCTCCTAACGCCATTTGTTCGGGTGTGTTAGAGACGCGTCTTGCAGCTGCGGCTGGAATGATCAGCAACGATGTAATCAGCAGTACACCAACTATTTTCATGGCAACCGCGATCAGAATTGCGATCAGAAAGACCAGCAATGCATAAAGCCGGTCTGCTGCCAGCCCCTCTATCATCGCCAGCTCACGATGAACGGTAATGGCCAGAAATCGCTTCCAGAAAAGTATCAACACAACACCACAGACCAGGCAGCAGCTGACTATCCAAAACAAATCTGAGCGAGTAACGGTCAGTAAATCCCCAAACAGAAAAGCATTCAGATTGACCTGTACCCGGTCTGAAATTGACAGGACCATGAGTCCAAATGCAAGCGTGCTATGCGCGATGATGCCAAGTAAGGTATCGGTTGCCAGCGCCTGCTTTTTTTCCAGCAGCAATAACAACGCGGCAAAAGCGAGGCAACTGCCGATAATTGCCACCTGCATTTGCAGGTTTAACAAAATGGCAAGGGCAACCCCAAGCAGCGAGGAGTGGGCAAGGGTGTCGCCAAAGTAAGACATTCTGCGCCAAACCACGAAGCATCCAAGGGGCCCGGCAACAACAGCAATGCTTATTCCAGCCAGTAAGGCATACAACACAAAATCAGCCATGGTTATGAGTTCCTTTGTCTGCATGGTGATCGCAACAAGCCTCACCAATAATCGCTCCTTTGATATCGTGGCTATGGTTGTGATGATGTGTGTAAACGGCCAACGTCTCGGCTTCGCGTCTTCCAAAAAGCGCCAGATACGCGGGATCGGTGCTTACATGCTCTGGTTTGCCGTGGCAGCAAATATGTTGATTCAGACAAATGACTTCGTCGGTACCAGCCATGACCAGGTGGAGATCATGAGAGACCATTAACACGCCACAGTTGTGGTCAGCCCGGATGATATTGATGAGCTCGTAAAGTTCAATTTGGCCGTTTACATCAACGCCTTGGGCGGGTTCGTCAAGAACAAGAAGGTGCGGTTTGCGACTCAACGCCCGGGCGAGCAAGACCCTTTGCATTTCCCCGCCGGACAGCCGGCTGACTTGTTGTTTCAGCAAATGCGAAATTCTGACTTCTTCTAACAGAGTGCCAACGTCGAGAGCAGATGGGCTTGCAAGCTTTAAAAAGCGCTCAACCGTTAGAGGTAACGTCGGCTCAACAAAGAGCTTTTGAGGCATATATCCGATTTTCAGGCCCTGAGCACGCTCCATTTGCCCTTCGTCAGGCGTAAGCAGGCCAAGTACAACTTTGACCAATGTGGTTTTACCGGCACCGTTTGGGCCAATCAAAGTGACAAGCTGGCCTTGGAAGATCTCTAAATCAATATGACTGAGAATCTGGCGCCCTTCAAAATTAACACCGATTCCACGGGCTTTTATTAATAAATCCCTGTCCATCTGCAATGAATCCTGTGTTAGGCATGGCACAAAAAATGGTATATCATAGCATTTCATTCAAGAGACAAACCTTACAATGATTCGTCGCTTCAGTTTTGCTCTGCTTTTAAGCATTGTATCGCTATTCATTAACACTACGCTGCAAGCGCAGGTGAGTATTGTTGCGACTATAAAACCCTTGCAGATGATAGCCAGTGCGATTACCGATGGTATCAATGAACCGGCAGTGTTGATCCCTTCTGCTCAATCTTACCATCACTTTGTCCTGCGTCCTTCGAGCGTCAGGGCTATAGATCAGTCAGAATTACTGATTTGGGTTGGCCCTGAGCTCGAAACCTATTTGGTTGACGTCATTGAACAACAACGGCCGAGCACATCAGTTCTGCAAGTGCTCGCTATTCCAGGATTGGTTGTGCACCATTCCGGCTATGATGCCGAAGACAATGTTGAACTGATTGTGCCAATGGAAGGGTCACATGCCGGGCATCAACATCTATCAGGAAGCGATATTGATCCGCACATTTGGCTGGACACCAGAAATGGGCGAATCATCGCCCGCGCGATACTGGAGCAGCTTATTGAACTTGATCCGGCCTCAAGTGAGATTTATCAGAAAAATCTGGCTAGTTTTGAACAGAAACTCGACGATCTTGAGCTCGAATTGGTGGCTTCACTTGAGCATCTGGATTCCCCGCAGTATGCGGTGTACCACGATGCCTTCCGCTATTTTGAAAGGCAGTTTGGTTTGCGCCATGATGTCGTTTTTGTGGGTAGTGAAGATATTCAGCCTGGCATAAGGCATATGCTTGCGCTGCGTGACGCGGTCAACGAAAGATCAATTGGCTGCCTGATGGAAGATGTAACCTCGCAGACTGCGACAATCAATACTATTGTCGGCAACAAAAAAATTATCAGGATCAAAGCAGATACCACTGGTCAAAGCTTGACCTCCGGGCCTACCGCTTATATACAGTTAATTGAAAACCTCGCAAACGCCTTCCGACAATGTTTTGATCAATAATACGATCTTTGACTGAACATTGCGGTCGACTCAGTCTGCCAAACATAGCTCAGCATGGACGTCCCTTATGGCATCGGCAAGCCCATTGATCCTGATTGATGGATCTTCTTACCTGTTTCGCGCCTATCACGCATTGCCACCTTTGCTGAGCAGCAAAGGACAGGCGACGGGCGCAATAAAAGGCGTGATCAGCATGATCCGCAGCCTCAAAAAAGAATACCCGCAAAGCCCTGTGGCAGTTGTCTTTGATGCCAAGGGTGATACGTTTCGCAATGAGATATACAAAGAATACAAGGCGCACAGGCCACCCATGCCGGATGATTTGCGGAGTCAGATTGAGCCGATACACCAAATTATCCGAGCGATGGGCTTGCCTCTTTTAGTGGTGCCGGGTGTCGAAGCTGATGATGTGATCGGGACTTTGGCAGCACAGGCGCTGCAACAGCAACGTGACACATTGATTTCGACGGGTGACAAAGACCTAGCTCAACTGGTCAACCAGCACGTAACGTTGATCAACACTATGACCGGCGAGAGGCTTGATCCGGACGCCGTAGAAGTCAAATTTGGATTGCCTCCGTCGCGTATCGTGGATTTTCTGGCGCTGACGGGCGACAAGGTAGACAACATTCCCGGTGTGCCCGGCGTTGGCCCAAAGACAGCAGTTAAGTGGCTGCAGGAATACGGCTCGATGGACGGGGTGATCGCAAACGCCCATCTGATAGGGGGCAAAATAGGTGAAAAATTACGCGACAATCTTGATTCACTGAGGTTGTCGTTCGAGCTTGCAACGATAAAGCTGGATGTGGCGCTGGACGTATCACTACAAGAGCTGATTCCAGGCGATGAAGATCAGCCGCAATTGCTGGCGCTGTTTTCAGAATTTGAGTTTCGTGGCTGGGTTAAGGATCTTGAGAAACAAGGTGTCGAGGCCATTGTGCCTACCGGGATTGATTCATCAGGCGCCTCGTCCATTCCCGAAGCAGCAACAGGCACGGGCCAGCAAATCAGCGTATCCCCAACAGAAGACTGGAGTACCCCGGCTCAGAACTACAGACTGGTAAACTCTGAACAGGATCTGCTTGAATGTATCAGACAGATAAGAAACCGGGGTCTGGTATCCATTGCAATTCTGGATACCGGAGAACACTTTATGCTGGCAAAAGTGATTGGTCTAGCTTTGAGCTGGAAGCCTGGCGAGGCGGTCTATCTTGCGCTCGATCATGACAGTCTTGACTCCCCGTCCGTGCTGGATCGCAGGGTATGTCTGACCTTGTTAAAACCAGTACTTGAAGATGGAAATATTCGAAAGGCTGCGCACGACAATAAACATGTGACACATGTACTTCAGAACCATGGAATTTTGGTAAAAGGCTGGCGATTTGACACGCATTTGGCCTCTTACGTGATGAATTCGGTTGCAATCAACCACAATATTTCAGATATAAGTGAATACTACCTTTCAATGCGGCTCCCTCCTATCGAGAGTTTAATTGGTGCTGGCAGGCAAAAACTGGCATTGACACAGTCTGCTCCCGAGGCCGCAATGACCTACCTTGCGCCACAAGCCGATATCGTTGGTAGACTGCACTTAAAACTCTCAGATGAGTTAAGTAAAACAGGTCAGCTGGCAGGGTTGTACAAATACTATGAGCTAGCGCTAAGCCCTGTGTTGCAAAGAATGGAGCGACAAGGCATCGCGATTGACCCGGAAATGCTCCACCAGCAATCTATCACCTTGGCCTCCCGACTGTCTGAACTTGAGCAACAGGTATTCTTACTGGCTGGGGAGTCGTTCAATCTGGGATCACCTAAACAGCTGCAGGCAATTTTGTACGACAAGTTAAAACTGCCAGTGTTGAAAAAGACCCCTACAGGTCAACCCTCAACGGCCGAACCCATTCTGCAAGAACTGGCATTGGACTTTGAACTGCCTAACCTGATTATGGAGCATCGTGGCTTGAGCAAACTCAAGTCTACTTACACGGACAAACTGCCACTTGAAATAAATCGCACAACGGGTCGAATACATTCTTGTTTTCAACAGGCGGTGGCAGCAACCGGCAGACTCTCATCCACTGAGCCGAATCTGCAGAATATTCCGATCCGCAGTGCAGAAGGACGAAAAATTCGTCAGGCATTTGTTGCTGCACCGGGATACAAATTGTTGGCGGCAGACTACTCTCAGGTAGAGTTGCGAATCATGGCGCATCTTTCCCAAGATGCCGGGCTGCTTGCAGCGTTTGCAAATGCACAGGATGTGCATCGGGCAACCGCGTCAGAGGTGTTTGGTGTGCCCGTTCAGGATGTAACGTCCGAGCAACGCCGCCGCGCAAAAGCCATCAACTTTGGACTTATCTATGGCATGTCAGCGTTTGGGCTTGCCAAACAATTAGGCATAGATCGCCACGATGCGCAGTTGTACGTTGACAAGTACTTCGAACGCTATCCTGGCATACATGACTATATGGAAAAAACGCGTGAACAGGCAGAGTCTCAGGGGTATGTAGAAACACTGTTTGGACGTCGACTATATTTACCCGACATCCGTGCCGGAAATGGCATGTTGCGTAAAGCCGCACAGCGCACAGCAATTAACGCGCCCATGCAAGGAACTGCTGCCGATATCATCAAGCAGGCTATGGTCGATATTGATCATTGGTTGCAGACAGGCGTGTTGGACGCAAGGCTGGTGCTTCAGGTCCACGATGAACTGGTGTTTGAAGTCAGTGAACAAGATGTAGATCTTCTGACAGAGGGTGTTCGATTCAGAATGGTCAGCGCCGCTGCCCTGGATGTGCCGCTGGTGGTCGACGTAGGCGTTGGCTCAAATTGGGATGAAGCTCACTGATTGCTCTCTAGCCAGGTATCCAGTTTGCCGGCGAGCACATCGATACCTATATTTTTTAGAGACGAAAACTCCTGCACACTCGCCTGTGGAATATCTTTTATGATCTCACGGGCAGTTCGCAGAGCATCCTGAATCGCCCCTCTTTTTAACTTGTCCGACTTTGTCAGAATGATATGAAGCGGGATCTGATTATTTCGGGCCCAGTCAATCATCATCAGGTCGAAATCTTTGAACACGTGTCGGATGTCTGTTACCAGGACTAAACCTGCCAACGCTTCGCGCTTATTGAGGTAGTGTTCCAGGTGTACCTGCCAGTTATCTTTGACGGCCAGTGGTACTTTTGCATAACCATAGCCGGGCAGATCCACCAGATACTTGCCCTCCGCCACCATAAAAAAGTTTATGAGCTGAGTGCGACCGGGCGTCTTGCTGGCGCGGGCCAATTGACCCTGGCGAGTCAACGAATTGATTGAGCTGGACTTGCCAGCATTGGAGCGGCCTGCAAAGGCGACTTCACGTTGACTGTCCAATGGACAACCGCTGAGCTTTGCTGCGCTGATAACAAATTTTGCATTCTGATAATTCATAGTGCAGCATTCTACCGGAGCGTCAGCGACCTAAGCCAGTGATTCCTCTATGAGGGCGCCTACACAAGTTGGGTAGCTGTGCTATACTCTGCGGCCGCTGCGACCCGTTTGGCCTCTGCGACAGCATGGCTAAAGGGATTGCCGAGTAACCCACATACTGTTTATACACTGTTCAGGAACTTCGATTCTCCATGAAAAGATTAGTGTTTTCCCTGGCGTCAATTCTCATTGCTGTTACCAGCTTAACTGCTCAGGCCGCTGGTGATGCCGCTGCCGGCGAACGTAAAGCTGCGGTTTGCGCAGCCTGCCATGGCGCTGATGGTAATAGCGCAATTGGCAGTAACCCCAAGCTAGCTGGCCAGAATGAGCGCTACCTGCTGAAGCAAATGCATGATGTGAAGTCTGGTGCGCGTCCAATCGCAATGATGACAGGTCTGCTCGATAATTTGAGTGAGCAAGATCTTGCAGATATTGCTGCGTTTTATGCATCAAAAGTAGTGACTGTAAACGGCGCTAACCCTGACCTGATCGAAACCGGCGAGCGTATCTACCGTGCCGGTGTTGAGGAGCTTGGTATAGCGGCTTGTTCTGCGTGTCATGCTCCAACCGGAAGTGGTGTTGCTCAAGCAGGTTTCCCGGCGCTTGGCGGGCAGCATGCTGAGTATATTTCTACGCAGATGAAAGCATTCCGAGCGGGTACCAGAAATAACGATGGTGACCCTGCCCCGATGCGAATCATAGCTGAGCGTCTGACTGACGCAGAAATCGAAGCGCTGGCAAACTACGTTTCCGGCCTGCATTGATTATTTTCGCGTTCAGCAATTATTCAGTCTGAACGCGGTCTACTAGCGGGACAGTAATCGAATCGGAGTAGCTACTATGATCAAATCAATTATCAGGTACGCGGGCGCAGCAGTTTTGTTGGCCTTTATGGGCTCAGCAGTAAATGCCCAGCCATCACTTTATGTGGCTGGAACGCACTATGAAGAGTTGCCCGCACCGGTCAGGACTAATAATCCTGACAAAATCGAAATTCTCGAAGTATTCTGGTATGGATGTGGACATTGCTTCCGCTTCCAACCATTGGTAGATGACTGGGCGCACAATGCTCCCGATGATATTGACTACCTGCGATTTCCTGCTATCTGGAATGAGCTGATGAAGATTCATGCACAAGCTTATTACACTGCAGAAAGTCTGAATGTGGTCGATAAAGTTCATGCACCGATTTTCGAAGCCATTAATCTTCAGAATAATCGTTTGCAGAACGAGCGTCAGTTGGCGGATATGTTTGCACGGCACGGCGTAGGTGAAGAAGATTTTTCACGTGCTTTTAACTCGTTCCCGGTTCGCACCAAGGTCAACCAAGCCGAACAAAGGATGAGTCAGTACCAGATTCGCAGCACTCCGAATGTGATTGTGAACGGGAAATATCTGGTAACAACCAACGATGCCGTTCGAACACAACAAGATATGCTCACAATTGTTGACTTTTTGGTGGCACGGGAGCGGGCCGCGCGCTGATGTGACAGGCGCCGGCAGATTGTTTCCTGTCAGCCGGCGTAATTATTCATCAGGGTTAGTAGCTCATGGTTCAACGGATGCAGGATGAAGAAGCTCAGCGCTGGAAGCGCAAGTTTCTTGATGCTCTTGAAGAGCATGAAAACCGCGAAAAAGCACTTTCTTCTCGTATCAAATTACTCAGGCGTGGCCTGCTTGGCGTAAGTCTTGCCGGCGATGGCCACGACCCTCGTCTTGACAAGCAACTGGCAGACCTTCGATCAAGCCTGCGTCATGACGACAGAGAGGCCGGCCTTGAACGATTGCTGGAACAAATCGAACAATCAGTCATTCGCCTCGATAATGAAAAGGACACCAGCAACTGGGCACTAAAGCAGGCGTTTGAAAGCGCCGTCAGTGAACTCTCAAAACTTCCCCTCTCTGGCGCTACCCGTCGTCAACTAAAAAAGTTTTCCAGCGGAC